>NZ_JALKFY010000807.1:33955-82260 GCF_023242985.1 Frankia sp. Mgl5
TCGTACCCCGCCATCAGCTTCCGGGGCGGGCCCCGGCCGTAGCCCGGGGCGGGGACGGCGAGCGCGCGGTCGCGCTCGACGTCGTGCAGGGTCCCGGTGACTCCCACGAAGGGGGCTCTGCCCTGGTAGACCTCGCGGAGCGCGGTGTACAGGTCGAAGCCGTCGAAGCCGGCGGCGGGCTGGCGGTGCGACGTCTCGCGGACGGCGTCCGCCCGCTCCAGCAGCTCGCGGCACCCCGCCAGAGCCGGATCCCGCCGGCACGACCCGGCGCGCAGCCCAACCTGCCCGGCGAGCGTGACGGCGTCGTACATGGCCCAGGCGGCCGAGTCGGGGAACACCGCGAACTTGGACCGGTCCGCCTCGTCCGGGATCAGCTCCCGGACCCTGCCGAACTCGCTCTCGGCCGGGCCGAAGTCGGCGATGAGGCCGTTCTCGAACAGCGTTCGCGCCGAATTCGGCTCCTCCGGGCCAAAAGCCGAGAACAGGAGCTTCGGCCTGGTGCTGGGGTCCTTCTCGAGAATCTCCTTGACGGTGTCCCAGGCATCTCCGTCTCGCAGGTCGGAAAGCGCGTCCCCACCCAGCACGTGAATGTTCTTCCGGCACTCCTCGGGCAGGGCCATGAGGAGGTCGAGCAGCGCGGGAAGCTCCGCCGTCCGCCCGGCGTAGATGATGAGCCGGGGCGCGTCGGTCACCTCCACCCCGCCTACCCTGGGATTGTCCCCGCAGATCCTCGCCTGCGGGTCCGGCAGAACATCGCGCAGCTGTGCCGGGGTGTCGGGACTCGTCGAGTAGGCGATAGCGCGCTGTTCGAGCAGGGTCTCGAACGCGGTGCCGTCGAACCGGGCCTTGTACTCGGGGCTGGTCAGCTTCCGGGTGTAGGCCTCGTACATGCTCTGGCCCCAGAGGTCCGCCTTGTCGTAGACGATGAACGGCACGACCCGGTCGAGCAGGCCCTGCGGCGCCCAGGACAGCCCCATCTCGGCCTGCCGGTCGTCGGATCCGCCGATCCGGAAGTAGCCGGGCTCCCCGGTGAGGTCCGTCCCGGACTGGGTGGCCGCGATCATCGGCACGCCCGAGAAGGCGTCGGTGCTGCCGGCGAGGTCCGTCTGCCCGATCTCGTCAATCATCTTCTTCGAGTCGACCCGGGTCTGACCGAGCCCCACGACGATCACCGGCCCGGCGCCCTTGACCGCACCTTTGATCTTGTCTCCGGCCTGGGCGGCGAACTCCGCGTCGCCGCCGAGGTTCGCGGCCCACATCCGCATCCGCGGGCCGTCGTGGTGCGCGGCGTTGAACCGCCGCATCGCGGTCAGCGCGGTGAGCAGCTCAACGTTGTCGAGCCCGTCGGTCTCCTCCCCGGAGCTCAGGTGGCCGGCCAGCACGACGGTCAGGTGGCTGGTCGGCACGCCGCGCTTACGGTCCGCCCGCTCGGTCCGCTCGTTCTCGTCCACGATCAGTCGCCAGGCCGCCTCGGCGCTCCGCTCGGTGGCACTGGGCACCGCCACCCCCGTCGACCCGCCCTCACCCGCCGGCCCGCCGGCACCAGCGTCCGGGTCGGCGACGGCGAAGGCTCCGGCCGTGCCCGTCCGGACACCGATACACTGCAGCTTCCCCAGGGTGGCCTCACCCTGGCGCGACCGCATCGCCGTCAACGCCTCGGTGCCGCAGGGGCCGCCGGTGGCGGTGCCGCCCGCGTCGCCGGATCCGATGATGTTCCAGAGCACGAACGCGACCAGCACCGCCACGACGGTGGCCGCGCCGACGACGGTGGCCCACAACCGGCCACGGCGGCGGGCGGGGAGGGACACCGAATCGGCCAGCCGGCGCCGCAGGCTCGGCGGCGGGGGCAGTCGGTCCGCCATCACCTGCGCCAGGCGGCCGATCTCCCGCACGTACGTCCCGCTGCTGGGGCGGAGGGTGCGCAGCGGCCGGGAACCATGGTGCTGGCGATCGCGCAGCACCCGGAGCATGACGGCGCGCTGCTCGTCGCCGTCATCCTCGGCGGCGGCGAGCAGCCCGGCCAGGTCCACCTCGGACCAGTAGATCGGGATGATCCGGCGACGCACGCCGCGCCTGGACTGCTCGGCGCGCTCCAGGGCCAGGAACTGGGTGAACTCGCGCAGGCACTCGTCACTGGCCACAAACGCGGGAGACACCACCGGCAGCAGGAACAGGACCCTGCCCAGCCCGGTCTCGAGCGCGGATCTCCAGAGGTCACCCGCGACGACGTCGCTGCGATCCTGGAAGATCTTGATATCCCGGCCGGAGCGCTCGCAGAGCTCGTGTTCCAGATCCGTCCTGAGCCTGGTGAGACGACCGCGACCGGTGTCGTCCGTGTGCGCATAGCTCAGGAAGGCAACCGGCTCCACCATGGCCCGCGGCGCCATTCAACGCCTCCCCCCCTCGCGCGAACACGTCAGTATCACCTGCTCGCACACAGTGGGGGAATAACCGGTGCCGTTCCGCGCCGGCAGAACAGGCCGCGCACGGAACAACGCCGGCATCTGACGGAACCTGCCAGGGACGACCCCGCCCCCTGACATGGGGAAACGATTTGTCGTACCGGTGGCCGGTATGCGGGCCGGTATGTCGACGCAGCCGGGTCAATGCCCCCGCGAGGTGCCCCGACCAGCACGTTCCCACGGCTCCGACCGCGTCCAGGACAACGTCCGGAGCAGTTCCACCGACGGCACGGGTGTCCGGGAGAAGACATCGGGCGGGCGGCGGGAGAGCACCAGAACTGCCCGCGTTCCCGGGACGTCGACGGACACCTCCGACACGTCGGACAGGTCCGGGAGGTCCGGGAGGTCCGGCATCTGCGGGGTCGCCGCCTCCCCCACCGTCGGCCGCCACGGGGCGAGCAGCCGGTCCAGGCCGGCGAGGCCGGCCAACGCGGCCTCCGCCGCGGTTCCGGCGCCCGCAGCCGCCGGATGCCCGACCCACGCGCGCCGCACGGAGGCCGGCGCCGCCCGACCGGCCACGGCGGTGACTCCAACGGGGGCTGCGGTGACGGCCACGGCGGGCGACTCGACGGGCGGGGGCGGGGGCGGCGGGTCCACCGGCACGGCCACCCGGTCCCGCCCGTCGCGCGCCGCGGGCGACCCCGCCGCCGGGCCGGCCCCGGCCGCACTCACCGCGGGCAGCGCCGCCTGCTCGGCCCGGCTGGACTGCGCGGCGGTCAGCGCGTCCCCCGGGACGACGTTCATCCCGGCCGCCGCGGCGACGATCGCGACGACCCCGGCGGCCGGAACCAGTCGGCGGCCCGCCGCCGGCACCCGACGACGCAGACCCGGCCGGCCCTGCGCGCCGTCCCCGGCGGCACCTCCGCTGGCCGGAGCGTCCCCGCCCGTCGAAGCGCCCGGGCCCACCGGAGCGTCCAGGCCCGTGACGACCTCGAGGACCCGGTCGGCGTCCGCTCTCGGGTCGATGCCGGCCGGCACGTCACCGGAGACCAGCCAGCGCAGCAGGTCCGCCGCACCCGGGCGCAGCTCCGGCCGCTTGCGCAGCGCCGTGGTCACCACCGGGCGCAGGTCGGCGGGGACGCCGTCGATGTCGGCGTCTCCCTGCACCGTACGCAGCACGAGCGCCTGCAGCGGCCCGTCACCGAACGGCGCCCGCCCGGTCGCCGCGAACGCGACCGTCAGCGCCCAGCCGAAGACGTCGGCGGCCGGGCCCGGCCGGTTGTCACCGGCGATCAGCTCGGGCGCCATGTAGCCGACGCTGCCCAGCACCACACCGGAGGCCGTCATCGTCCCCGGCAGGCCCGCGGCGATGCCGAAGTCGATCACCTTCGGGCCGTCCGCGGCGAGGATGACGTTGCTGGGCTTGAGGTCGCGGTGCACCACGTCGACGTCGTGGATCGCGCGCAGCGCCTCGGCGAGACCGGTCGCGAGGGTGCGCAGGGCCTCCTGCCCGGCGGGGCCGTCCGCCGTGACGGCGCCGAGCAGGGTGGGGCCGTAGACGTATTCGGTGGCGATCCACGGCGGGTCACCGGCCGGTTCGGCGTCCAGGAGGCGGGCGACCCGCGGGCTGTCGATGACGGCGATCGCGGCGGCCTCCCGGGTGAACCGGCGACGGAAGCCCTCGTCGTCGAGGTACTCGTCGCGCAGCACCTTGACGGCGGCCTGGCAACCGGCGCCGTCCACGCCGAGGTACACGACGCCCATGCCGCCGCTGCCCAGCCGGGCCGCCAGCCGGTAGGGCCCCACGACGAGCGGGTCACCGGCCCGCAGCGGCTTCAACGCCACCAGCTCCTCCGACCGCCAGGTTCCTGGGCCGCTGCGTCGGACGGGTTCACGGTCACCACCGGATCACTCGTGATCGGACATCGGGCATCGGACATCGGACGGACGTGCCCGACGGGCTCGGCACCCGGTTGGCGGCCCACCGCCGCGCGCACGGCGACCACCGGGCTCGAGCCCGTCCACAGGTAGATACGCGGTGACCACCCGGCTACCCACGCGCCACATCGGCGCAGCCACCCGAACGGCCCCGAGCCAGGTTCCGAATCGGGTTCAGGCCGGGTTCCGGGCACCGGTGCCGAAAGCCGGTGGGCGGGCCGCCCGGTCGCGGATACTCCGGGAATGGGGCGCACCTATGACCGGATCGACGACCGACTGCGGTCGTTCATCGAGGATCAGAAGATCTTCTTCGTGGCGTCGGCGCCGCTCTCCGCCGACGGCCACGTCAACCTCTCGCCGAAGGGCCGCGACGGCTCGCTCACCGTGCTCGACGAGCGGACGGTCGCCTACCTCGACTTCGGCGGCAGCCACGCGGAGACGATCGCGCACCTGCGCGAGAACGGCCGGATCACCCTCATGTGGTGCGCCTTCGACGGGCCACCGAAGATCGTCCGGGTGCACGGGACCGGTGAGCCGGTGTTCCGCGACGACCCGCGGTGGCCGGAGCTGATCGCCCGCTTCCCGCCCGGCCAGGCGGCCGCGGGCGGACTTCGGGCGGTCATCCTGATCTCCGCGCGGCGGATCAGCGACAGCTGCGGCTACGCCGTCCCCTTCATGGACTACCGGGACGAGCGCCCGCTGCACGCCCAGTACTTCGACCGCAGGACGGACCCCGAGTTCGGCGCCTACTGCGATCGGGCCCCGTACAACGGCGCGAGCATCGACGGCCTGCCCGCCCTCCCGCTCCCCCTGCCGCCCCGCACCGGCTGAGCCGCTCTCCCACCGACCGAGCCACCGGCTGAGCCGGCCCGCGCCTGCCCGGCCTGCCCGGCCTGCGGCTACATCGCAGGTCCTGTCACCTGCGAACGGAAAGCACCGTACGATCCCGGCGTGTCGGTTTCGCCTCCCGCCGCGCCGCGAGGCCGCGCAGACGACGGGTCTCCCGCCTCCCCCGCGACGGCCCCGCCCGTCGCCCCGGCCGGCGGGCGGGCAGCCTCGCTCACCCATGCCCGGCTGCCGCTGCTGTTCTCCGCCGTCGGGCTGGAGAGCACGACGGCGGTGGTCGCACCGTTCATCGCCGGGACACTGGGAGCCGCGCCGATCGCGCTCGCCGGCATCGAGGCGGCCGGGCGCGCCGGCGGCAGCGCGGCCCGTGCCGGCGCGACGAAGCTCGCCGACCGCCGGCCCGGGCTGCGCGGGCCGTTCACCGTCGCCGGGAACGCCGGGCTGGCGCTGGCCGCCGCCTTCCTGGCCGGAAGCAACGCCGTCTGGCAGGCCGGGGCGTGCCGGTCGGGGTCGTGGGTGGCACGCGGCCTGGGTACCCCGCCGCTGCTGGAGGTGGCGAGCTCGACCTCGGCGCCGAACGAGCTCGGCGCCCGGCTCGGTCTCGAGCGCTCCGTCGGGGCTCTCGGCGCCGCCTTCGGCGCGCTCGCGGCGGCGCTGCTGCTGGCGTTCGTCGAGGTGCGGACGGTCATCCTGCTCGCGCTGGTCCCGGTGGTCGCCGCGGTCGCCGTGAGCGCGCACGGCACCCTGAGCGGGCGGGACGCCCTCGACCACGGCTCCCCGGCCCAGACCCGGCCCGATCTCTCGCTGCTGCGCCAGCCGCCGCTGCGCCGGCTCGCCCTGGGCATCACCTGCTACGAGGCGTCCAACATCGCGGCCGTGCTCCTGCTGCTGCGCGCCAGCAAGCTGCTGCCCGACGGCACCGGACGGCTCAGCCAGCTACAGGCGGTCGCCGTGCTCTACGGCCTGTTCCACCTGTCGTCGGCCGCCGCGGCGGTGTGGGGCGGCCGGCTCGCCGACCGGTTCGGGGCCGGTCGGGTGATCGCGACCGGCGCGGCCTTCCTGCTCGGCGCCTACGCCGGCTTCGCCTTCGCCGGCGAGGGTGACCTGACCGCGATGACGGTCTGTTTCCTGCTCGCCGGGACGGCCGCGGGCGCGGTCGACGCCGCCGAGTACACCGGCGCCGGGCGGCTCACCCCGCCGGAGACGCACCGGGCCGTGTTCGGCGCGCTGTCCGGGCTGCAGAGCGCCGGCCGGGTCGTCGCGACGATCACCGCCGGCGGGCTGTGGACCCTCGTCGGGCCCGAGGCCGGGCTGCTGGTCTGCGGCCCGCTGCTCGTCCTGTGCGTCGCCCTGTTCACCAGGGGCACCGACCGACCGCGTTGACGGCCGCCCGCGGGGCCCGCTCGTCGGGGAACGCCACGGTGTAGGCGTCGAGTGCCTCCAGGGCCGTCCTGATCACCGGATGGTCCAGGTCGTAGCCGAGCAGCCGCAACGCGATGATCGAGTAGACGGCGGGTGGCTGGATGTCAGAAGACGGTTGAGAGCGGGTCGCGGCCGGGGGACGGCTCGTCCCAGGCGATCCGGTAGTCGTACATGGCGGCCATCTGGCGCAGGCCGACCTTCATCGCCACCGGGACGATGTGGTCGCGCATCCAGCGGGCGGGGGCGTTCGGCGGCGGGGTGCGCGGGCGGTTGCGTCGGGCCAGCCGGTGGACGTGCGCCACCCGCTCGGCGCGGGCCGCCCGGTAGGCGGCGAAGCCGATGGGGGCCGTCGGGGCGTCGCGCAGGCAGCGGCCGAGCACGATCGCGTCCTCGATCGCCATGGACGCCCCCTGGCCGGCGTGCGGGAGCATGGCGTGGGCGGCGTCCCCGAGCAGGCAGACGTTGCGGCGGTGCCAGGTCCCGACCGGCTCCAGGACCGACAGCGGGAGCCGCTCGAGCCGGTCGGTCGCGTCCACGACCGACCGCAGGTGGGTGGGGGCGTGCTCGAGCTGGGTGCGCAGCCGGCGTCGCACCTGCTCCTGACCGGCGTCGGTGCGCGGTGAGGGCCACGGGTCGGCGGACACCATCGACATCGCCCACATCACCTCACCGCCCGCCGTGCCGTAGTGGATGAACGTCCCGGTGCCGACGACGGTGAACTCGAGCATGCCGGTCTTGTACGAGCGGCCGACGCGGTCCGCGAACCCGCCGACGGTCACCAGGCCGGCGAAGGTCGGCCAGGGCGTCTCGGGCGCGACGTGGCGGCGCACCCGGGAGCGCAGGCCGTCGCAGCCGAGCAGGAAGTCGCCCACGGCGCTGGAGCCGTCGGCGAAGTAGGCGCGGACGCCGGCCTCGCCCCGGTCGTCGACCGAGTCGAACCTGCTCGCCGGAACGACCGGGATCCCGCGCCGGTCGAGTTCCCGCAGCAGCACCCGCCGCAGCTCGCTGCGGCGGATCACCCGGGCGGGCGCCTCGATCGTGCCGAGGTGGCGGCCGTGGACGTCGACGAAATGGTTTCCCGCCGAGAGGTGCCCGGCCTCGTCGAGGCCCTGGACACCGAGAAGCTCCAGGCCGCGCAGGCCGTTCGGGGCGACGCCGAGCAGCAGGCTGCCGGCGGACTCCGGGTCGGCGTCGGCCTCGAAGACCGTGGGAAGAATGCCGGCCCGGGCCAGCGCTATCGCCGCCGCGGGTCCCGCGATGCCCCCACCGATCACCAGCGCCCGCCGACCAGTCATACCCATGCACTTAATTATCCGTACGAATAGGCGGCCACTCGGACGGGGCGGGGGTGGGGCCCCGCCGCGATGGTCAGGGCGGCGGGGGTGCGGCTCCGCCGCAGGGGTCAGAGCGGGCGGGGGGTGCGGCCCCGCCGCGGGTCAGGGCGGCGGGGCCGCTCTGCGCGGCAACGGCCGTCGGGTCAGGGACGGCCGTCATCAGGAATTCGCCGCCGGCCGGGGCCGGCCCGCGAACAGATCGCCGCAGCGCTCTCGGCACCGCCTCGCGGGGGGCCCGACAGGCCCCGGGCGGTACGCCGATCGGGGTGTGTTTTCCCTGGTGGCAGGGGTTTCTCGAGTCCCGGGGAGGGACTAGTCCCGGGCTACACGGACACCGCCCGTCCGGGCCAGGGGCACCACGATCGCGGGGGGCCGCGGTGCCGTCAGCTCCACCCGTGCCACGACGGCGAACGGGTCAGCGTCGGCCCCGGCACCGGCGGCGGAGGGATCGGCCGGCGGGGCGGCAGGACCGGCCCCGATCCGTAGGCCGAGCGGGTAGCGGGCGCGGCGGGCACCGTCCCGGGCCGGTTCAGCAGGCTCTCGGCCTGGCGCTCGGTCAGCACCCGCAGCAGGCTCCCCCGGCGCAACTCGATCCGGGGCGCGGGCGGCCGCCCGGCGGCAGCGTCGGATCGGCCCCCCCGGCTGTCCCGGCTCCCGCTGCCGGCGCGGCTCCCCCGGCCGTCGCGGCCGTCGCGGCCCGAGCCGCTGGACTGGCTGGACCAGCTCGGCCCGGTCGGCCGAACGAGCCGCGCCGGCGACGTCGCGGTGGGCCCGTGAAACGAGCTCCCCCGGTCGTCCACGGCCAACTGCCCGATCACCCGCACCCAGGTGCCCGCGAGCCGCGCAGGGTCGCCGTGGGTCGCGACGAGCTCCCTGCTGACCCGGTCCCACCCGACGACGCTGAAGCCGCCGCCACGGTCGTCCCCGAACTCCAGGACCGTGATCATGCCGGTGCGTTCCAGCTGCCGGACCCGGACGACCCGGCCGACGACGGTGATCTCCTCCCCCCGGCGGGCGAGCAGACCGGCCCGGTCGAGGGCGGAGAGCACCCCGGGTCCACCGACGGGCACCGGGGCCGGCCGCAGCGGCCGGGTGCGCAGGTAACGCGCCGCGCTCACCGTGCTGACCACACCCACGGCGCCGGCTGGACGCGGGTGCCGTGTCACCGCCTCGTGCCCGCCCACCGGCACCGGACCAGCCGGCCGCGCCGGCCGCACAGGTCGCACCGGATGCGGCGGAAGCGCTGAACGGTCCGCGGGTGCCGCGCGGCCCGCGGGCGCCGGGCCGGCCGCGAGTGCCGGGCCGGTCACCCCGGCGCAGCCGGCCCCGCCCACCGCGCCCGACCGGTACGGGGCGCCCGACCGGTACGGAGCGAGCGCGTCGGCGTCGAGCACCGCCGGCACGTCCTGGAAGTCGACCAGGCAGGCGTCCCGCAGCCGGCGCGCGGCGGCCGCGACCCCGGGCATCCGCTCGAGGCGTGCGAACAGGGCTGAGGCGGACGGGTCGGCGAAGTCCGCGGCCGAGAAGATCAGGTTCTCGCCGGTGTTGAACTCACGCCACAGGCCCGGATTCCGGGCGAGGGCGGCGAGCGACACCGTGATCACCTCTTCGGCGAAGCGGTCGAGCGTGACGTCGTACTGGTTCGAGCGGTCCGGATGCTGGTAGTTGCGGTGGCCCCGCTCGGAGGCGCCGAGCCCGCTCAGCCCCGGCAGGTACATCCCGTCGTAGTCGACGAGCCGCACGGACGTGTCCGGCAGCACGAGGATGTTGCCGTGCTGCAGGTCGCCGTGCGCGGCACCGCGGCGGCGCAGCTCGGCGACGGCGAAGCCCAGGCCGAGCCGGGCCCGGTCGAGGTGCGCGGGCCGGTCCAGGTTCTCCTGGACCCAGTCGTCGAGCCGCGCGCCGTCGATCCACTCCATCCGCACGATCGGCCAGCAGTGGCCGCGCACCCGGATCCCGGCCGGCTGGTAGTCCACGCCGACCAGGAAGTCCAGCGCGGCCGAGCGAACGAACTCGGCGATGCAGGCGTAGCGCAGCTCCAGGTTGTCGCTGTGCCGGTGGAAGCAGCGCACGGCGTGGCGCCGGCCGTCCAGGCTGACGTCGAAGGTCAGGGCGAACCCGCCGGTGGCGACCGCCGGCATGCCCAGCGGGGTCAGCCGCGGCACGCTCTCCCGCAGCTGGTCGTCCAGGAAGGCCAGCCGCGGGATCTGGACGGCCTGCTGGTAGTCGAGCAGGGTTGGCAGCTTCATTCACATGCCCTCGGGCCGGCGCGGGCTCACGCTTGCACCACGCAGATCGTCGTGTCGTCGTCGGCGAGGTACCCGTGGTGCCGGTAGGCGGCGACGGCGCGGGAGAACCGGCCGGCGGTCTGCGCGAGCCAGCCGGGCGACGGCATCCGGCCGCGGGTCTCGGCCGCGTGCAGCAGGAGCCGGGCGAGCGCGTCGGTGGCGAGGACGAGCACGTCGCCAGGCCGCAGTTCACCGGTCAGCAGGGTCGGCTCCGGGGCGGACGGGCCGTGGCTGCCGACCAGCTCCGCGAACCGGGTGAAGTCGCTGGACCGCCCGACCGGGCCCACCGAGCGCGTCTCCCCGTCGCGTAGGTGGAACACGCACGAGTCACCGACGCACGTCGCTGTCCAACTCTGGTTCGCGACGTCGACGGAAAGCCCGAGGAAAGACGCGTCTGCGCCCGACTGCAGCTTCGCCCGCGCGAACCAGGGCAGCCCTGGCCGGCTCACCTGCGCCCACCAGCGCTCGCGCAGCGCACGCAGGACGTCGGGAGCGAGCGGGTCGAGCCCGTCGTGGGCGTAGGCGTCGACCAGCAGCCGGCTCCACACCTCCGGTCGGGCCGAGGTCGACGCCCCGTCGGCCACGGCGAACCGGCCGAGCTCCGGCCGGATCGCGCAGCTGTCCTCGTTCTCCGCCGGCGACCGGCCGAGCCTCGCCACCGAGTGGGCCGTGGCCGCCAGAACAACAGCCGCTCCCGAGGGCATGGGCGTGGGTTTCGGCGCGGGCGGCGGTGCCGGCTGCGGCGCCGGCTGCGACGGTGCCGGCGAGGCGGTCGCCGGGCGCGCGGACGTCGCCGTGGCGGGCAGCGGGGTCATCCCGCCGACCGCGGCCCGACGGTGAGGTCACGCAGGCCGGTCGGCGTGACCGCGCGGGTCCCGATGTCGAGGAACTCGATCAACGCGGTGACGTCGGCGTTGTAGAGGAATCCCCGCGAGCCCGTGCCGGCGGGATATCCCAGGCTGCCGGCCGCCGCCACCATCGTGGGGGGCAGCGCGCTCGACATGTCGAACAGCGCGCGGGCGAAGTCGTCGGGCAGATCGGCCCGGTCGTCGGGAAAGGTGACGGCGTTGCGGGCCGTGGCCGACAGGTGGGCGTTGAACAGCAGCGCGTCGCCGTCCGCCGTGCCGGCGGCCCGCACTCGGGCGGCGGCGATCCGCGGGTCACCGTCCGTGCTCTGACCGTCGGTGACGTTGACCACGATCGGCGGGAAGCTGGAGGCGTGCCCCCGGCACCACTCGTCGACGATCCAGGCGGCCGTCGTCAGCGCCTCCGCCATCGGGGTCCAGCCGTCCGCGACCGGGTCGACCCAGGCCGGGATCGGCGTCTGCACCTCGACCAGGCCACCGGCGCCGTCGGAGATCCGGCGCAGCACGTGGTCGACCCGGTTCGGGTTCAGTGCGACCTCGCTGATGGGCAGCAGCGGCCGGCTCGCGCTCGAGCCGTACAGGACGGGCGACACACCGCGCCCATAGCCCAGAATTCCTACCTCGAAATAGTCGTAGACGCGGTCGTCACCTTTACTGCAGAGCAGCACGGCGTTGCCGAGAAGCCGATTGACGGCGAGCGCGAGCTGATCTGCCTTGCTCATCGCGCCACCGGCCCAGGTCTCGGCCATCGACGTCGAGTGATCGATGACGAGCAGCAGACAGGCCGGCTGCTTGCGATTGATCTCGGCGGAGTACATGTCCTTATCGTTTCATATCGCCTGGCCATTCCGACGCTCCGGTGGCGCTCGACAACAGTCCGCGCCCGGCCCGGTAACACCTTTTGATGAATGCGCGCCGGAATCTCGTCCGGGCTGCCCGACAACAACGGGCCGCGCCGGCGCGGGAGCGGTGCCCGCGGGCTCGGCGCGGCCTGCGGCGCCGCCGCCGCCGGAGCACCGGTCAGCGCGGCGCTCCGGGGCGGTCCGCCGATCCCGGCACGCCCGGCGCCGGCTCGCGGGCCGCCTTACCTGCCGGGGCCGCCTTACCTGCCGGGGGCGTCGCGCCGGTCGGGGGCGTCGCGCCGGTCGGGGGCGTCGCGCCGGGTGCCGCGCCGACTGTCGGGTCCCGTCCCGGCGGGGCTCCCCGCAGGACCGCCAGGGCGTGCTCGTAGGCGTCGTGGGTGGGCAGCAGCCTACGAACGTTCAGCGGCGCCAGGTCCTCGCGGTTCGTCCGGCCACAGCGGGGGCAGGTCTGCTGGCTCAGGGGCAGCAGCACGCCACAGCCACCGTCACCTGCGCCGCAGCGGCGCCAGTCGTCCCCCACCTCGATGCGCGATCGCTGGTGGGCGAGGCGCCCGGCACCGCCGCGCCCGAGGGCCCTGGCCAGCCGCCGGGCCGGGCGCGGCCAGCCGCCCCGGGCCGCCTGGTCGCCCGCCGTGCTTGCCGGGCCCACCGTGCTCGCCGGGCCCGCCGTGCTCGCCGGGGCGCCCGGCGGCGTGGTCTCTCGCATGCGCGTCCTCGCTCCTCTGTCGGGCGATGGCGGTGATGTCCCGGCCTCGCTCACCGGCCTCCCGCACCGGCTTCGGTCACCGGCCGCACCGGGCCCCGGCCGCCGGCGTCGGACCGGCCGGCGAGGGACCACCCAGCAGCCGCCAGCGGCCGCCGGCGCGGGACGCCGCCGGTCAGAGATACGCCCGGCGTCAGCGGAAAGCGACACTACGGATCGATGGTGATATCGACAATCCGTCGGTGCCAGCCAATGGCCCGAACGTCTCACGCGTTCGGGTCGCACGTCCTCATCTCGGCACCCGGGCGCGGGGTGGAATGACCCGCCGCCGCGGGGCCGGAGTACTGCCCGTTACCCCGTTTAGCGTAGCCCGATGGCGCCATCCCTATTTTGAGCCCATACCCGACGTGGGGCACGATTCGCCCGTGGTCGCTCCGTCGGCTTCTTCGCCGGCCGGGGTGCGCGGTCCCGACCGGGCCCGATATCCGCCGGGCGCCGCCCGATGACTTCCGCGCGCGGGCCGAGCCGGTTCTCCCGCCCGTGTTCCCTCCACCGGACGGACCGAGAACCGCCGAAAAGGTCACGGGAAATCGCCCCGGCGCGGCGCCCAGCCGCCCCGCCTGCGCACGTCAGGAGTGTTCGGATGGACAGCACCCGCCCAGAGCAGGGCCACTCCGGGGCGACCGCGGACCAGGCCCGCGACGCGTGGCGGGCCCGGCTCGCCGAGCTGTCGCCACCCGCCCAGATCGAGGCGCTGCTCGACCTCGTCGTCGACCACGTGGTCGTGGTCACCGGCAGCCACGGCGGCTCGGCGGGCGTCGACCGCGGTGCCCCCTGGCGCGCGCTGGGGGTCTACCGGCGCATCGCGGACGTCCTGCGGGCGAAGCTCACCGCGGCAACCGGGGTGCGGCTGCCGGCGACGGTGCTCTTCGAGCGCCCCACGCCGAAGGCGGTGGCCTCGTTCCTGCACGCCGAGATCCTGGGCGTGCGCGAGGAGGCAGCCGACACCGCGCCCGCGCCCACGCCGGCCACGCCGGCCGCACCGGCAGCGGGGGGCGGGCGCGGCGCCGATCCCGTGGTCGTGGTGGGCATGGGCTGCCGGCTGCCCGGCGCCGACTCACCGGAGGCCCTGTGGGAGCTGGTGGCGCAGGGCCGTGACGTCGTCGCCGGCCTGCCGACGGACCGCGGCTGGGACCTGGACGGCCTGTACCACCCGGACCCCGAGCACCCGGGCACCGCCTACACCCGCCAGGGCGGCTTCATCCCCGGGGTCGGCCTGTTCGACGCCGGCTTCTTCGGGATCGGACCCCGCGAGGCCACCGCGATGGACCCGCAGCAGCGGCTCATGCTCGAGGTGTCCTGGGAGGCGTTCGAGCACGCGGGCATCGACCCGCACCGGCTGCGCGGCAGCCGCACCGGGGTGTTCACCGGTGTCTCCCTGCAGGACTACGGCCCGCCCTGGCACAACGCCCCCGCCGAACTGCAGGGCCACCTGCTGACCGGCAACGCGCTGGGCGTGGTCGCCGGCCGGGTCTCCTACACCTTCGGCTTCGAGGGCCCCGCGCTGACGGTGGACACCCAGTGCTCCGCCTCGCTCGTCGCCGTCCACCTGGCGACCGCGGCCCTGTACGCCGGGGAGTGCGACCTCGCCCTCGCCGGCGGCGTCACCGTGATGAGCACGCCGTCCATGCTGATGGAGTTCAGCCGCAAGCGCGGGCTGGCGCCCGACGGCCGGTGCAAGGCGTTCTCCGCCGACGCCGACGGCACCGGATGGGCCGAGGGCGCCACCGTGGTCGTCCTCACCCGGCTCTCCCACGCCCGCGCCCGGCAGCTGCCGGTGCTGGCCGTCGTCGCGGGCAGCGCCGTGAACCAGGACGGTGCCAGCAACGGCCTGACCGCCCCCAACGGCCTGTCCCAGCAGCGGCTCATCCAGCAGGCCCTGGCCAACGCCGGCCTGCGCGCCGGCGACGTCGACGCGGTCGAGGCGCACGGCACCGGCACCCCGCTCGGCGACCCCATCGAGGCCCGCGCGCTGCTCGCTACCTACGGCGCCGGCCGGTCCCCGGACCGGCCGCTGTACCTGGGCTCCCTCAAGTCCAACATCGGCCATGCCCAGGCCGCCGCGGGCACCGCCGGCATGATCAAGATGATCGAGGCACTGCGCCACGAGACGCTGCCCGCCAGCCTGCACATCACCGTCCCCACCCCCCACGTGGACTGGGCCACCGGCGCCGTCGCCCTCCTGACACAGCCCACGGCGTGGCCCGCCACCGCGCGGCCGCGCCGCGCCGCCGTCTCCGCCTTCGGCGTCTCGGGCACCAACGCCCACCTCATCCTCGAGGAGCCCCCCGGCCCGGCCCGCATCCCCGCGCAGGCCACGCCTACCGGCACCGCCGAGGACCGGGACGCCGTCCGCGGCGGGGACACTCCCGAGTGGGCGGCCAACCTGCCCACGACGGTGATCCTCTCCGCCCGCGGTGACGAGGCGCTGCGCGCGCACGCCGCCCGCCTCGCCGACCACCTCGCCGGCCATCCGGACGTCACCGTCGACGACGCCGCCCACACTCTGGGCACGCGTGCCCAGTTCCCCACGCGCGCCGCCGTCGTCCTGGACGGGCCGCCGACGGAACGGGCGTCCCACCTGGTTCGGGCGCTGACCACGCTGGCCGCCGGGCGGGCGGCGCCCGCTCTCATCCGCGGCAGCACCCCCGCGGACCTCGCCGGCGCCCGGATCGCGATGGTGTTCACCGGCCAGGGCAGCCAGCTCCACGGCATGGGACGGCGGCTGCACGCCGCCTACCCGGCCTTCGCCCGTGCGCTCGACGCCGCGTGCGACCACTTCGAGCCGCATCTCGACGAGCCGCTGCGCGACGTCATGTTCGCCGCCCCGGACACCCCGCCCGCCGTCCTGCTGGACCAGACGCTGTACACCCAGTGCGCGCTCTTCGCCTACCAGAGCGCCCTGTTCCGGCTGTTGGAGAGCTTCGGGGTCACCCCGCACCTGCTGCTCGGCCACTCCGTGGGCGAGCTCACCGCGGCGCACGTCGCCGGCGTCTGGACCCTGTCTGACACGGCCACGCTGGTCGCCGCCCGCGGCCGTCTCATGCAGAGCTGTGCGCCCGGCGCCATGGCCGCCGTCGGCGCGACCGAGGACGAGGTCCGTCGGTGCCTCGACGAGTACGGGGGCCGGGTCGACATCGCCGCCGTCAACGGCCCCACCGCCGTCGTCGTGGCCGGTGACCCCGACGCCGTCGGCGCGCTCGCGGCGCACTGGGCCGAGCAGGGGCGCCCGACCCGCGGCCTCGCCGTCAGTCACGCCTTCCACTCCGCGCACATGGATCCCGTCCTCGACCGCTTCGCCGCCGTCGCCCGCACGCTCGCCCACCGCCCGCCCGCCGTCCCGATCGCCTCCGCCCTCACCGGACGTCTGAGCACCGACCCGGACGCCCCGGTCGACCTCACCGACCCGGCGTACTGGGTCCGCCACATCCGTGAAACCGTCCGGTTCCACCAGGCCGTCACCCGCGCCGACGCCGAGAACATCACCACCTACCTGGAGATCGGGCCGAAGCCCACGCTGACGCCCTACCTCGGCGACGCCCGCGTGGTCACCACGGCACGCCGCGGGCAGCCCGAGACCACCGCTCTGCACATCGGCCTCGCCGAGCTGCACACGCACGGCATCCCGATCGCATGGCGGGCGGCCAACAACCCGCACGCCGCCAGCCGCCGGCCCGCCCACCGCCACCTGCCCACCTACCCGTTCCAGCGCCGCCACCACTGGACGGACCCGATCCGCCGATCCGCCCCGCCCGGCGCGCCCGGCCCGGACGGGTGGCGCTACCGCATCAGCTGGCGCTCCCGGCCCGTCCCCAGCACCGGCGCCCTGCCCGGGACGGACGGCACCCCGCCGCCGCTCACGGGCCGCTGGCTCCTGCCGCTCCCGCCCGCGGGCGTCACCGACGAGGAGGTCTCCCGCGTCTCGTGGATCGTCGAGCGCCTCGGCGGCACCGTGCTCCGCGTGCCACTGCGCCACGAGGACGCCGACCGGGCCCGCCTCGCCGCCCGCCTGCGCGCCCTCGGTCGGCCCGGTGCGATCGCGGGCCGGGGCGGCGTGCTGTCACTGCTCGGCCTCGACACGACGCGCCACCCCGACCACCCCGCGCTCACGACCGGTTTCGCCCTCACCTGCGCGCTCGCGCAGGCCCTGCACGACATCGAGCTGGACGCGCCGCTGTGGGCGCTCACCCGTGGCGCCGTCCGGACCGGGGCCGCAGCCGCGACGGCGGCCAGCGACCGGATTCTGGATCCGGCCGGGGCGCTGCTCTGGGGGCTGGGGCGGTCCCTCGCCCTCGAGCGGCCAGGTGCCTGGGGCGGTCTCGTCGACATCCCCGCCGAGCTGGACGACTCCACGCTCGGCTGGCTCGGCGCCGCACTGACCGCACCGGACGGCGAGGACCAGTTCGCCGCCCGCCCGGCGGGGCTGCTGGTACCTCGCCTGGTCCGGGAGACCACGCCCGTCACCACCGCACCGTGGGACGTCCGCGGAGCGGTTGTGCTCGTCACCGGAGGCACCGGCGCCCTCGGCACCCGGATCGCCCGCCGCCTCGCCCGCGACGGAGCCCGCCGGCTGATCCTGGCCAGCCGCCGCGGCCTGGACGCGCCCGGGGCGGCCGAGCTGTGCGCCGAGCTGACCGCCCTCGGCGTCCAGGCCGTCGTCCGTCGCTGCGACGCCTCCGCCGCCGACGCGGGCACCGCCGCGGCCGCCGGCACGGGCACGGGCACGGGTCAGCTGGCCGCGCTCGTCCGCGAGCTCGCCGCCGATCCCGAGGCCCCGCTCACCGCGATCGTCCACGCCGCGGGCGTCGACGGCCCCATGGCCGCGCTGCCCGAGCTCGACCTGGGCCAGATCGCGGCCGTGCTCGCACCCAAGGCCGGCGCCGCCGCGCTCCTACACGAGGCCGCTGGGAACATCCCGCTCGTGTTCCTGTCGTCGGTCTCGGCGACCTGGGGCAGCGGCGGCCAGGCCCCGTACAGCGCGGCGAACGCCTACCTCGACGCACTGGCCGCGTTCCGGCACGCCAGCGGGCGCCCGGCCACCTCGGTCGCGTTCGGCCCGTGGGCCGAGGCCGGCATGGGCGCCGAGCCGGCCCGCCGTGACTACCTGCACCGCCGCGGCCTGAATCCGCTCACCCCCGACCGGGCCATCGATGCCCTGGCCCAGGCGGTCGGCACCGGACATCCCGGGCCGGTCACCGTCGCCGACGTCGACTGGGCGCGGTTCCTGCCCGCCTACACCGCCGCCCGGCCCTCACGCCTGTTCGACGAGCTACGCGCCACCGCCGACGAAGCCGCCTCCCCGGCCGCCGCCGGAACGCAGCCCGCGGATCTCACCGGGGCGCCGCGCGGTGATGGCACGGAGCCGGGTGATGATCTCGCGGCGCTGCCCGCGGCGGAGCGGGGCCGGGCGCTGCGTGAGCTCGTCCGGGCCGAGGCCGCGGCGGTGCTGGGCCACCGCGAGGCCGACGAGGTCGAGACGGGACGCCGCTTCCTCGAGCTGGGCTTCGACTCGCTGGCCTCCGTGCAGCTCAGCCGCCGGCTGGCGGATGCGACCGGGGTCGCGCTCGCCACCGCCGCGGTCTTCGAGCACCCCACCGTCGCCGACCTCGCCGACCACCTCCACGCCCTGCTCGCCAGCCGGCCCGCGCCCGGCGCCACCGGCGCGGTCGGGAGCGGCACCCGAACCGGGACCGGTTGGACCTCGACCAGTGCCAGTGCCACCGGCGTCCCCGCCGTAGGCGGCGCGGAGCCGGTCGGCGTCCGTGGGCTCTACCGGCAGGCGTGCGCTGACGGCAAGTTCGCCGAAGGGGTCGGGGTGCTGCGCGCCGCCGCAAAGCTGCGGTCGACGTTCACCGCGCCGAGCGAGCTGGCCAGGCGGCCACGTCCGGTCACCCTCGCGTCCGGCCCGGCCGGGCCGGCGCTGGTCTGCCTGCCGTCGATGGTCGCGCCGTCCGGGCCGCACACCTTCGCCCGGCTCGCCCTGCACCTGCACGGCCGCCGCGCCGTGCACGCGCTGGCGCACCCCGGCTTCGGCGACGGCGAGCTTCTGCCCGCCACCGCCGATCTCGTGGTCGACCTGCATGCCGAGACGGTGGCCGCGCACTTCCCCGACACACCGGTCGCGCTCGCGGGCTACTCGTCCGGCGGCTGGCTGGCACACGCCGTCGCGGCGCGGCTGGAGGCACGCGGCATCCGCCCGAGCGCCGTGGTCCTGCTCGACACCTGGCTGCCCGGCGACCGGATCCCCGAGGCCGACATCGCCGAGGAGCTGCGCGGCATCGCCGTCAACGACCAGGCGTTCGCGCTGATGACCGAGTCCCAGGTGACCGCGCAGGGCGCCTACCTCGACCTGTTCGAAGGATGGAAACCCACGTCGGTGCGTGCGCCGATCGTCCTCGTCCGCGCGGTCCAGCGCATGCCGGGGCAGCGGGCCGACCCGGACCCCGCGGGCCCGGTGACCGGCTGGGCGGACGAATGGGACCTGGCCTTCGACACGAGGGACACCGCCGGCGACCACCAGTCGATGATGAACGAGCACGCCGGCTCCACAGCGCGCACGGTCCACGCCTGGCTCGGCGACCTCCACGCACGCCGGTCCCCGGCCCGTACCGTCGCCAGCGGGACGGCTGTCCGCTGACGCCGCAAAGCCCCATGCCCCCACGCCAGTCCGAACCCGGTCCAGGCCGGGGGTGTTGTCGGGCCCCCGGCCCGGATCATCCGTCACACCGTCCGCCGGGTTTCACTCCCGTGCCGCATGCCATTGCCCGGCTGGCGCGCGGGGCAGGCCGACGTCGGTCAGGTGCAGGATCCCGGGCCTTGCGGCCTTGACGTTGAAGGCGGCGTTGACCGCGGGCAGGGCGGTCATGGTGTCCCACTCGTGGTTGCCCCAGTGCTCGGGCGGGATGAAGCGGATCCGGGTGTCGATCCCCGGCTCCCCGTCGATGACCACGCGGTACTGGTCGTCGTTGAACTCCCAGTCCTCGTTCAGATGCTTGGTCAGGTACCAGCGGAACTTCATCTGGATGACCGTGCTGCCGCTCAGGTTTCCGTTCCAGCCGACCTCCACAGCGGCGTTCGTGCCCTTCTCGATGGTCATGTAGCCCAGGTCGACCGTCTGGGAGGCGGTGGCGTAGCTGAGGAAGAACTCGACGCTGTCGAGCGTGTATTCCAGGGCGTGCGCCATGCGCTGCACGGCTTCCTCGGCCGGCATCATCCACAGCTTCGCCATGTCGGCGATCTGCGGTGTGGTGCCGGTCAGGGAGATGCCCATGGCCTCCCAGGTCTCCTTCGACTCGTAGACGGAGCAGTCGGCGGCCTCCAGGATGGAGATCTTCCGTACGTCCCGGCACACGCCGGTCATGGCCGTCACCATCGTGTTGATCCACCCGGGGCTTATGCCCGTGATGTAGAGCGAGCTGTTCCCGCGGGCGCAGGCGGCCTCCAGCCGCTCCTTCGTCTCCCCCTTGACTCCGCCGACGTTGAAGAACAGGTTGGTGCTGATCACGTCCATTCCCGCCTCAAGCAGCGGCAGGACATGGTCGAGATCGGCCATGAAAGGGGTGTAGACGACAGTGTCCGCCTTGAGCGCGACCAAGGCGTCGATGTCGTTGGTCGCCGCGACGCCACACGGCGGCCGACCGCACAGCGTTCCCGCATCGGTGCCGACCTTGTCCGCCGACCAGGCGTACACACCCACAAGGTCCAGACGCGGATCATCAAGTATCGCCCGTAACGTCAGTTTGCCCACTTTTCCGGTGGTCCACTGGATGACACGAAGCCTTTCCATACGCCTGCCCGTCCTCTCGGTCGAAGCGCCCTGCCGCCCCGATACGGGCGTCGGACCCGCTGCCGTCCGCGCCTTCGACGCCGCCGACACCGGGAGCGGGACATCCGCTCCGTCTCACGTCACCGGGCGCTCTTGATCCACCAGCCCCGCCGCTGAACACTTGTATAACAGCGGGGCACGGACCGTACAAGGTTCCGCGGACCCTGGTCCTGGCCACCGGCGGGCCGGTACGTCCGGTGGCGGCGTGGCACCCACAAGAGCGCGTCCAGCCCGGCGACCGGGCCGTCCCCCGAACATCGATCTCCACCCGGCCGCTGTGCCGCAGCCGTCCACGACTGTCGCCCCTCTGGATATTTCACTACTGAAGCGGCCCTCGCCCGTCTAGGCTCTCGTAGCGGGAACCGACGGAAGCACGGGAGGCCGCGTGCCCGACTTCAGCCACCTCAGTTTCGGTGCGCCGGCCGCCGAACGCGACATCAGGCGCGGGCTCGACGCCTACTTCATCGAGTCGGCCGCGTACCGCAACATGAACACCGGAACGAAGACGATCCTGGTCGCGAACCGGGGTGCCGGCAAGAGCGCGATCCTCAAGACCATGGCCCGCCGGCACCGCGACCGCGGGGCCTCGGTCATCGAGCTCGCGCCCGAGGACTACTCGTACGAATTCCTCAGCGGGGCGATGACCCGCGAGGCCGACGGCGCGTGGGCCAAGCTCGGCGCGTACGCCGTGGCCTGGAAATACCTGCTGCTCGTGCTCATCATGAAGGAGCTGACGAAACGGCACGGCCGGATAAGACGCGGCGCCGAGAGCCAGATATACGCCTACCTGCGCGACAATCACCGCGGCGCCGCAGTAACCCCGCTGGATTCGTTCGTCTCCTATCTGCGCCGCATCGAGTCGGTGAAGCTGGGAAGCTTCGAGGCCGGTATCCGCACGACGGAGCTCCAGCGCCTCTACAAACTCCAGGAGCTGGAACACCTGATCCAGCCGTTGAGCCGCCTGTGCGCGCGCTCGGGGGTCACCGTCCTGGTCGACGAGCTGGACCGCGGCTGGGACGCGAGCGAGGACGCGCAGGCCTTCGTCGCCGGTCTCTTCCAGGCCTGTATGTCGCTGAACGACCTCTCGCCGCACCTGCACGTCTTCATGTCGCTGCGCCAGGAGCTCTACGACAACATTCCCGCCCTCTACGACGACGCGCAGAAGTTCCGCGACCTGATCGAGGTGGTGCGGTGGGACGAGCCGCACCTGTGGCAGCTGATCGCCTGCCGTATCCGGCACACCGTGCCCGGGCTGAGAGGTGTGGGCGACGACGAGTGCTGGGCGGCGGTGTTCCGTGATCCGCGCTGGTCGTTCCGCTACATCGTCGACCGCTCGCTGCGCCGCCCACGCGAGATCATCCAGTACTGCAGCCACGCGCTCGAACACGCGCGCCAGAACCGGTCCGCCGGTGGCCAGCGGATCGCGCGGCGCGACATCCTCGCCGTGGAAGCCACCTACTCCGGCGAGCGGACCCGCGACATCGCCGCCGAGTACCGGTTCCAGCACCCGGGCCTGCTCAGCGTGTTCGAGGCGTTCCGCGGCCGCCCGGCGGTCTGGACCCGGGACGACCTCGAGTTCCTGCTGCTGGACATCGCGACGGGAGCCGTGCGGACCAGCCGGGAGGCCACGAAGTGGATCGCCGACCGGGATCCCGACCATCTGCTGGAGACACTGTGGAACGTGGGTTTCATCCGCGACCACTCAGTGCTGTCCGCATCGTGGGCGGGGAGCGATCGCGCTGACTCCCTCACCTCGACCAGGGGTGTCTCGACCTTCGCCGTGCATCCGATGTTCCGGCAGTACGTGGGAACCCTGGACTGAAGGTCGGCCCCGGCCGGGTGAAGATCGATCCGAGCACGGAGCACCACGGGTGGCCCACCGTGCCGCGCCGGCACGGCTGAGTAGTGCCCACCCGGCGGCCCAGCCGCGACCAGGCCGTCGGCGACCAGTTACGCGCAGCACGGCACGCACCACCTGAAGATGTCCGTCCGGGCGGTGCGCGGAATGCCGATCCGTCAGAACAACAGCCCTAAGGGCATCCCGAGGGGCTTCCAGGGGTGAACATTGGGCGTGGTTTGGACGAGCGGGGGGCGCGTCAGACCGCGAGTGCCCGACACGTGTGCTGGAGGATGCGATGCCGTACCGCTTCGATCCCGAACTCGCCTCGCTGGTCGAGATCACGCCGCACGTCACCGTCGACGACATCACCGCGACCCGCGCCCGCGCGGCCGAGTTGATGCTCGCCGCCACGCGTGAGATCGACCTGACCGGGGTCAACATCACCGACACCTGCGTACCCGGCCCACCGGACGCCCCCGACGTGGCGGTGCGCATCTACACGCCGGTCGGTGTCGCCCGACCCACCCCGGCCGTCCTGCACCTGCCCGGCGGCGGCTTCGTCGCGGGCGGCCTCGGGACGGAGCACCGCGCCAACATCGGGCTGAGCCGGGCCGTCGGTGCCGTCGTCGTCGCGGTGGACTACCGGCTGGCCCCCGAGCATCCCTATCCGTCCGCGCTCGAGGACTGCTACGCGGCCCTGCGCTGGATGGCGGCCCGTGCCGACCGGCTCGGCGTCGATCCGAACCGGATCGCCGTGCACGGGGCGCACGCCGGCGGGGGCCTGGCCGCGGCGCTGGCGCTGCTCACCCGTGACCGGGGCGGGCCCGCGCTGTGCTTCCAGTGCCTGGACTTCCCCGAGCTCGACGACCGGCTCGCGGTGCCGAGCCTGGCGGCGGCCCCCGTGGGCCTCGGCGACGCGCTCGGCGGCGGCCGCGAGTACCGTCCCGGAACGACCAGTGCCGGAACAGACAGCGCCGGGGCGGACAGCGGCTCCGGCGGCGCGGCGCGGCGGGCCGACACCGCCGTGCACTGGGACGCGTACCTCGGTGAGGGCCGGGCGGGAACCGACGACGTACCGCTGTACGCGGCGCCCGCGCGGGCCGAGGACCTGCGTGGGCTGCCGCCGGCGTACGTCTGCGTCCAGGAGCGGGACCGCCTGCGCGAGCAGGGAGTCGCCTACGCCGACGCGCTGCGTTCCGCCGGTGTCCCGGCGCGGCTGCAGATCGTCGCCGGCTCGGCCCCCGAGCCGGCGCCCAGGCGGCGCGCCGCCTCACCCGAGACGGTGGCCGCCCTCCGCGCCGCCCTGCACGGCCGCGGCTGAGGCGCCGGGGGCCCGAGGACGGACCGCCGGCTCACGCCGCGACGGGCCGTCCAGGGTTGGTGGTGGGGAGTGGGTGGTCGGAGCTGGTGCGTGGCTACCTGGTCAGTCGCGCTCGGTCGCGTCGACACTGACCTCGGAGTCATCCACCTTGCGCTGGCCGGGGACGACCGACGGGCCGCTGGCCGCGTTGTGCCGGGTGTAGATCGCCTGGATCTCCTGCCGCGCCGCGGGCGTCTCGGTCGAGCTGATGACGAGATCGAACTCGTGGCGCATACGGCGGACGGCACGGCGGGCGGCAAGCTTCTGGTAGAGGCCCGGACGGTCGGAGCTGGTGAGGTTCACGTCAATCCCCCTGAAGCATCCTCAGTGGCGGCTGGATTTCGGCCGTCGCTATTAATAATGCCGCTGCGACGGCGCGATAATCCATACCGAGGACGTGACCTCGGCCGCACCTTCAGGGGTCGGGCGCACCACAATGTGGGCCACGTCTATGCCGTGGGACACAACCCCGACGGAAGCGTCGGGGAACCGACACCCCGAGGTGGCGCGGGTCACTCACCGCCGATTGTCGTGACCCACGTCACGGGACCGCCGAATCCCATCGAGAATCCCCGCCACGGGCGGGGCCGCGTTTCTCCCCCGCCTCGGGGGCGGGCCGGGCCGTCCGTCAGGGCCGGCGGGGCAGCCCGTCGGCGGCCGTCGGGACGCCGCCACCCCGACCCTCCCCGCGGCGGCGGACCCGCCCGGCACACCGGCTGACGTCCCGCTCAACGGGACACCCGGGGCAGGAGTGCCTGGCACGACGGAGCAATCACCTCCGGCGGGGTCACCCCCACCCAGGTGCCCGGCTGCCGGCACCGGGCCCGCGCCGGCCACTTTCGCCGCACCTGGCCGTGACGCACGGCAGTGCACCCCTTCCTGTCGGGATGGTGACTTAGCCCGAGTAAAGACCGTTGGTGGTGAGCACATACAATTCTGTCTACCTGATCCCATCCCGCCGCCCCGCGCGCGGGATGATGCCGTCATCGAATTGGGAGGGCTCACATCGACCGCCACGAGCTCGTCGACCTCACGCGACGGGCGCTGAAAATAGCGACCGACAATACAACCGACATGACGCCGACGGAAGGCGGCGTGGCGGCGACGGCCTATACCAGTCGGGAACGTTTCGAACTGGAACGTGAAGTCGTCCGGCGTTCACCGCAGCTCGTGGGCTACAGCTCCGAACTGCCCGACGCCGGAACCTACTGCACAAAGACCGTGATGGACGTCCCCGTGCTGTTGACGCGCGGCGATGACGGAACGGTGCGCGCTTTCCAGAACGTGTGCGCCCACCGGCAGGCTCAGGTCGCCCAGGGCTGCGGCGTGGCGCAGCGGTTCACCTGCCCCTGGCATGCGTGGACGTACGACGCGCGCGGCGAGTTCGTCGGCGGTCCGGGGCGGGAGGGCTTCCCCGCGACACTCAACGGTCAGGCGCGGCTCACCGAGCTGCCCGCCGCCGAGAACGCGGGGTTCCTGTGGGTCGGGCTGGACCCGGCCGCCGGGCCGCTCGACATCGACGCGCACCTGGGCGAGCTGGGCCCGGAGCTGGCGTCCTGGAACATCGGGTCGTGGGCGCCGGTGGGCGAGAAGGTCCTCGACTCACCGGTCAACTGGAAGCTCGCGCTCGACACCTTCGCCGAGAGCTACCACTTCGCGTCGGTGCACCGGGACACGTTCGCGCTCATCAACAAAAGCAACTGCGCGCTGTTCGACTCCTACGGGCCGCACCACCGCCTGGTCTTCCCGATGAACCACATCACCGACCTGGCGGACAAGCCGGAGGAGGAGTGGGAGCCGCTGAACAACTTCGTGTTGATCTACGCCCTGTTCCCCAACATCGTTCTGTCCGTGACGGTCGCGAACGGCGAGGTGTTCCGGGTGTACCCGGGCGAGCGCCCGGGCCATTCGATCACCTACCACCAGAACGCGTCCCCGATGGACCTCACCGACGAGGCGACCCGGGAGACCGCGGAGACGATCTTCGACTACGCGCACAACGCCGTCCGCGACGAGGACTACGCGCTGGCGGCCCAGGTGCAGGCGAGCATGGCCTCGGGCGCGCGCGCGGACCTCGTCTTCGGGCGCAACGAGCCCGGCCTGCACCACCGGCACGAGGTTCTCGAGGACGCGCTCGGCCGCTAGCGGCCCGCGCGGACGACAACCGCCCCGCGCCGGCGGCGGCCGCTTCGCACCGGCGGAAGCCGGTCCGGCGGCGAGCCCGCACGCGGGAGGTCGGAACGATCAGGGAAAGGGCCCGTGCGGTGCCCGGGCCCTTTCCCTTGACCCACGTTCTCCTGACGTCCCGCTCCTGACACGTGGTCAGGCCGGCAGGTCAGGCAAGCGTCGCGATGGCCTCGTTGAAGGTCTTCGACGGGCGCATCACGGCCGCGGCCTTGGCCGGGTCGGGCTGGTAGTAGCCGCCGATGTCAGCCGGCGAGCCCTGCACGGCGAGCAGCTCGTCGACGATGGTCTTCTCCTGGGCCGCGAGGCTCTCGGCCAGGCTGGTGAACGCCTGCGCGAGCGCGGCGTCGTCGGTCTGCGCCGCGAGTTCCTGGGCCCAGTACAGGGCCAGGTAGAAGTGGCTGCCCCGGTTGTCGATGCCACCGACCCGGCGGGTGGGCGACTTGTCCTCGTTGAGGAAGGTCGCGGTCGCCCGGTCGAGGGTGTCGGCCAGCACCTGGGCGCGGGCGTTGCCGGTGCGCTGCGCGAGGTGCTCGAAGCTCACCGCCAGTGCCAGGAACTCACCCAGGCTGTCCCAGCGCAGGTAGTTCTCCTTGACGAGCTGCTGGACGTGCTTGGGCGCCGACCCGCCGGCCCCGGTCTCGAACAGGCCGCCGCCGTTCATCAGCGGGACGACCGAGAGCATCTTCGCGCTCGTGCCGAGCTCCAGGATCGGGAACAGGTCGGTCAGGTAGTCACGCAGCACGTTGCCGGTTACCGAGATGGTGTCCTCGCCGCGGCGGATGCGCTCCAGCGAGAAGGTGATGGCGTCGACCGGGGCCTTGATCTCGATCTGCAGCCCGGTGGTGTCGTGGTCGGCCAGGTAGGTCCGGACCTTGGTGATGAGCTGGGCGTCGTGCGCGCGGGTCTCGTCAAGCCAGAACACGGCCGGGTTGCCGGTGGCGCGGGCCCGGGTGACGGCGAGCTTCACCCAGTCGCGGATCGGGGCGTCCTTGGTCTGGCAGGCGCGGAAGATGTCACCCGCGCTCACGGTCAGCTCGAGGACCGCCGTGCCCGCTCCGTCGACGAGCCGCACGGTGCCGGTCGTCGGGATCTCGAAGGTCTTGTCGTGGCTGCCGTACTCCTCGGCCTTCTGCGCCATCAGGCCGACGTTGGGCACCGAGCCCATGGTGGCCGGGTCGTAGGCGCCGTGGGCGCGGCAGTCGTCGATGACGGCCTGGTAGATGCCGGCGTAGCTGCTGTCGGGCAGGACGGCGAGGGTGTCGCCCTCGGCGCCGTCGGGCCCCCACATGTGGCCGGAGGTGCGGATCATCGCCGGCATGGACGCGTCGACGATGACGTCGCTGGGCACGTGCAGGTTCGTGATGCCCCGGTCGGAGTCGACCATGGCCAGCGGCGGCCCGGCGGCGAGCTCGGCCGCGAAGGAGGCCTTGATCTCGGCGCCCTCGGGCAGCGCCTCCAGGCCCTTGAAGATGCCGCCGAGGCCCTCGTTCGGGGTCAGGCCGGCCGCCGCGAGCGCCGCGCCGTGCCGGGCGAACGTCTCGGGGAAGAACGCGCGCACGACGTGGCCGAAGATGATCGGGTCGGAGACCTTCATCATCGTGGCCTTCAGGTGCACCGAGAACAGCACGCCCTCGGCCTTGGCCCGAGCCACCTGCGCGGTGAGGAACTCGCGCAGCGCCCCGACCCGCATGACGGAGGCGTCGACGACCTCACCGGCGAGCACCGGTATCGACTTGTGCAGGACGGTCGTGGTGCCGTCGTCACCGACCAGCTCGATGCGCAGGGCGCCGTCCGCGGCGATCACCGTGGACTTCTCGGTCGAGCGGAAGTCGTCGGCGTCCATGGTGGCGACGTTCGTCTTCGAGTCGGCGCTCCAGGCGCCCATGCGGTGCGGGTGCGCCTTCGCGTAGCCCTTCACCGATGCCGGCGCCCGGCGGTCGGAGTTGCCCTCGCGCAGCACGGGGTTGACCGCACTACCCTTGATCTTGTCGTAGCGGGCCCGGACCTCCCGCTCCTGGTCGGTCTTCGGGTCGTCGGGGTAGTCGGGCAGCGCGTAGCCCTGCTGCTGCAGCTCGACGACCGCGGCCCGCAGCTGCGGGATGGACGCCGAGACGTTCGGCAGCTTGATGATGTTCGCCTCGGGCGTGCGGGCCAGGTCGCCGAGCTCGGCGAGCGCGTCGTCGATGCGCTGGGACGGCTCGAGGTACTCCGGGAAGCTGGCGATGATCCGCCCGGCCAGGGAAATGTCGCGGCTGACGACGCCGACCCCGGCCGTCGACGCGTACGCCTGCACCACCGGCAGGAACGAGTACGTCGCCAGCGCTGGCGCCTCGTCCGTCTGGGTGTAGATGATCACCGAATCAGTCACCGATACTCCGCTTCACGTCTACTACTTCGTGTCGTATCAAGGTATGCCCTGCCCGTCCCGCGCCACTGATCATTGCGCAGAGGCATGTGGCACCGTGCGTTGCCGCTCGTCCCGGCCATCCACTGTCGCCGCCCGCGGGTGCGCCGTGCCACCGTTTGCGACCTGCGCGACCTGCACGACCCGGCGACCGCCCGCGTCCGCGTCGGCCCGGAGCCGGTGTCGGCCGCGGCGGGCGGGTGGGGAAACAGCAGGAAGGGGCTGTCAGAGGAGGCCGTCGGAGAGGCCGTCCGGGGTACCGAAGCGGTGGGCGGTGATGCTGACCGCCTGCTCGCGCAGGAACGGCAGCAACTCCAGCCGCCCGGACTCGGTCACCGGCCGCGCGTGGACGGCGATCTCCAGGCGGTCACCGACCGCGGCCGTCAGCGCGCCGGCGTCCCCGCCGATCAGCCGAACCCGCAGCCCGGCCCGGCTCGCCGGGCGTCGGGCCAGATCAGCGAGCCACTCGTCGTCGGACTGGCGGCTGTTCGCGACCGCCAGCCCGGCGAGCTCCGCGCGTAGCCACCGCGGGAGCTCGACCGCGGAGCTCACCCGCAACGGCGAGCCGGCCAGCAGCCCGGCCGCGACCACGCGGACGAGCTGGTGGATCCCGCCGCCCGCGAAGCGGATCTCGACCGGAACGGGCTGGTAGCGCAGCACGTTGCGCTCGGCGGACAGCCCGGCGAGCTCGCGGGCGACACCGTACCCGCCGGCCCAGGCGGCCGCGTCGCTGCGCAGCGCCCGTTCCAGCCCAGCGAGATCCGCGACCGCACCAGCCCCGTCGGCGGCAGCGGCGGCGAGCAGGCGGCGGGCGGCCGGTCCGAGCTCGGCCGTCGCGGAGCTGGGTCTGCTGGTCCAGTCAGCGAGGGCGTAGAGGTAGGTCGGGCCGCCCGCCTTGGTTCCCGGGCCCACCGCCGAGCGCTTCCAGCCGCCGAACGGCTGGCGGCCCACGATCGCGCCGGTGATGCCGCGGTTCACGTAGAGGTTGCCCGCCTGGACGTGGCGCAGCCAGTAGTCGAGCTCCGCCGCGTCGAGCGAGTACAGGCCCGCGGTGAGGCCGAAGTCGACCTCGTTCTGGATCTCCACGGCCTCGGCGAGATCGGCCGCCGGCATGATCCCCAGGACCGGGCCGAAGTACTCCGTCCGGTGGAACTCCGACCCGCGGGACACCCCCGCGCGCACTCCGGGCGACCACAGCCGGCCCTGTTCGTCGAGGCGCCGCGGCTCGACGAGCCAGCGCTCGCCCGGGCCGAGCTCGGTCAGCGCGCGCAGCAGCTTGCCCGCCGCCGGTTCGATGAGCGGCCCGAGCTGGGTCCGCGGGTCGGCCGCCTCCCCCACGACCAGCGAGCGGACCGCGTCGACGAGCTGGTCGCGCAGCCGGCGGGACGCCGCCGCGGAGCCGACGAGGATGAGCAGCGACGCCGCCGAGCACTTCTGGCCGGCGTGACCGAACGCGGAGGCGACGACGTCGCGCACGGCCAGGTCGGGGTCGGCGCTCGGCGTCACCACGATCGCGTTCTTGCCGCTCGTCTCCGCGAGCAGCGGCAGGTCGCGGCGGAACGACCGGAACAGCTCCGCCGTCTCGAACGCGCCGGTGAGGATGACCCGATCGACGCGAGGGTCACCGACCAGCGCCCGGCCGAGGTCGCCCTCGTCCACGTTGACCAGCTGGAGGACCTCGCGGGGGATGCCGGCGTCCCACAGCGCCCTTACCAGGACGGCGCCGCAGCGGCGGGCCTGGCCGGCGGGTTTGATCACCACCGGCGAGCCGGCGGCGAGGGCGGCGAGAGTGGACCCGGCGGGGATCGCGACCGGGAAGTTCCACGGCGGCGTGACCACGGTGAGGCGCACCGGCGCGAGCAGCGCCCCGTCGACGTCGTCGAGCCCGGCACCCCGCTCGGCGTAGTAGCGGGCGAAGTCGACGGCCTCCGAGACCTCCGGATCGGCCTGGTCGAAGGTCTTCGCGGTCTCGGTGGCCATGACCTCGACCAGCTCGCCGCGCCGCTGTTCGAGCACCTCGGCGGCCCGGCGCAGCACGGCCGCGCGGCCCGCCCCGCCCAGCGCCACCCAACCCGGGCCAGCGGCGACCGCGCGTGCCAGCACCGCGTCCAGCTCGTCCGCCGAACGGATCGTGGTGGCCGCGACGAGGTCGACGCCCAGCGTGGACGCCGGCACCCGGGCCAGGACGCGCCGCGCCCATGTCCGGTTGGCTGCCAGGGAGGGGTCGGTGTCCGGAGCGTTCCGGAAGCCTCCCGCGCCATCAGGCCCGGCCGGCCCCGCTGCGCCGATGGGAGGCGCGGCGCGCAGGCGGTTCTGGGTGCGGCGCGGGGACGGGACGGTGTCGTCGACGTCGGCCAGCGAGGCGCGGAACCGCTTCTCCTCACGGGCGAACAGCGTCTCGTCGGTGGCGAGGTCGAACACGGCCGACATGAAGTTCTCCCGGCTCGCGCCCTCCTCGAGCCGGCGGACCAGGTAGGCGATGGCGACGTCGAACTCCGCCGGCCGCACCACCGGGGTGTAGAGGAGCAGGCCGCCCACCTCGCGCGCGACGGCCCGGGCCTGCGCCTGCGCCATCCCGAGCAGCATCTCGAAGCGGAGGCCGCCGCGGGCGCCGCGGCGGCCGGCGAGGAGCCACGCGAAGGCCAGGTCGAACAGGTTGTGGCCGGCGACCCCGACGCGCACGTTGGCGACCCGGTCGGGATGCAGGGCGTAGTCCAGCAGCCGTTTGTAGTTGGCGTCGGTGTCCTGCTTGGTGTCGTACGGCGCCGGCGGCCAGCCGCGCAGGGACGCCTCGGCCCGTTCCATCGGCAGGTTCGCGCCTTTCACCAGCCGTACGGTGACCGGGGCGCCGCCGGCCGCCCGCCGGGACGCGCTCCACTCCTGCAGGCGGGTAAGGGCGCCGAGCGCGTCGGGCAGGTAGGCCTGCAGGACGATCCCGGCCGCCAGGCGCCGCAGGGCCGGTCGGTCGAGCAGCGTGGTGAACACCTCGATCGTCAGGTCCAGGTCGCGGTACTCCTCCATGTCCAACGTGACGAACGTGGCCGGCCGCGACTCCGCTGGCCGCGACTCCGCCGGCCGCGCTGCCGTGGCCTGCTCGAACAGCGGTGTCAGCGTCTCCACGACATGCGCCACGGTCTCCTCGAAGGCCCAGGCGGCGTGCGGCGCGACGCTCGCCGACACCTTGATCGACACGTGGTCGACGTCGTCCCGGGCGAGCAGCGCCGTCGTGCCCGCCAGCCGGCGCGCGGCCTCCCGCTCACCGAGGACGGCCTCCCCCAGCAGGTTCATGTTCAGCTGGACGCCGGGCTGGCGCAGCCGCTCGATGGCCCGCCCGAGCCCGCGGTCGGTGGCATCGACGACGAGGTGGCCGACCATCCGGCGCAGCACCCGCCGGGCGGCCGGGACGACGACCCACGGCACCACGGGCCCGGCCACTCCCCCTGCCCGCACCGCACCGCGCAGGTACCAGGGCAGGAAGGCGGGCACGGACGGCGCGAGCCGGGCCAGGTTGCGCGCCGCTACCCGCGGGTCCTCCGGACGGATCACCCCGTCTACGAAGCGCACGGTGAACGCCAGCCCGCCCGGCTCCCGCAGGACGGCGGCCAGCCGGGCGGCGGCCGGGTCCACCGGCTCGGACGCCGCCTCGGCGACCCAGCGGCGGACCAGCGCGACAGCCTCGTCACCCAGGTCGGACAGGTCGTGCGGGCTACTGCTCACTGCCGCGGTCATCGCCGTCCTCGGGTCGGTGTGGCTGTCTTTCACAGTGTGGCCGCGAGCACCGACAACACGGCCCCACCGGCGGGGTACACACCGGTCGTACCCGCGGCGCGCGGTCCGTCCACGTCCGCCCCCCACCGGGCGGCCACGGGTCAGCCGGGATGCCCGGCGCGGCACGGGAAAGCTTCATAGGATCTTGGCTGCGGCGCCGCGTGCCGGTCACCGGCCGGGTGAGGCATGGAGGCGCCGCCGAGGTGTCGCACGGAGGCGTTCACCCATGTCCGTCGAGCTGAACCACACGATCGTCCACGCCCGCAACGACGAGGAGTCCGCCCGGTTCCTGGCCCACATCCTGGGTCTCGAGGTCGGGCCGCGGACGGGCCGGTTCCTGCCGGTCGTCACGGCCAACGGCGTGGCCCTCGACTTCGCCGCCACCGCGGCGGAGCCCATCGCCGCGCAGCACTACGCGTTCCTGGTGTCGGACGAGGAGTTCGACGCGGCGTTCGCCCGGATCAGGCAGGCCGGCATCACCTTCTACGCCGATCCGCGGGGGCGGCAGAAGGGCGAGATCAACCACAACCACGGCGGGCGCGGCCTGTACTTCCCCGACCCGTCCGGGCACTGGATGGAGATCCTCACCCGCCCCTACGGGAACAACGGGTAGCGACCGGAGGACGGTGGGCGGGAGATGACCGACAACGCCGGTGTGACCCCCGGCGCTCATGGAACCTGCTCCTGCGGCGGCGCGGCCGGCGTCGCCACCAGCGGCGCCGCGCGACGGTCCGCGGGCCGGCGCTGGCTGTGGATCGTCGCCGGGCTGGCCGCGGCCGGCGCGGCGGCGGCCGCGGTCGGGATCTGGCATCTCCCCCCGCGGATGTACCCGGACCCGGGCGACACCGACGCGCGGGCGGCCCTGCAGGGCGGCCTGCTGACCGCGGCCTCGGCCCTCATCGCCGTGGCCGGCGCCCTGGTCGCCCTGGACGAGACCCGGGCGGCCAACACCGAGACCCGGCGGGCGAACGAGGCGGCCGACGAACGCGAGCGGCAGGCCCACGCGAACACCCACGTCCGCGAGCTCTACACCCGGGCGATCGACCAGCTCGGCTCGGACAGCGACACGATCCGCCTGGGCGGCATCTACGCCCTCGAACGGATCGTCGCCGACAGCCCCGCCGACCGGCGGGCCGTCGTCGAGGTCCTCGCCGCCTTCGTCCGCACCCTCAGCACCGATCCCCGGCGCGCCCCGGCACCCGCCGCACCCGCCGCGCCGTCCGCCAAGCCCGGGCGGCGCGGGCCGTCCCGGCCGCCCGCCGTCGACATCCGCGCCGCCGTCGGCGTCCTCGCCCGGCTCCCGCACCCCGCGGACCTCACCGGCGCCGACCTGACCGGGCTCACCGGCCTCACCAGCCACGCAGATCTTCCCGGTGCGCCCAGCCTCGCCCACCTGACGCTCACCAACGCCACCCTGGCCGACGCCCGGCTGGCCGGGGTCGACTTCACCGGCGGCAGCCTGGACGACGCCGATCTCGCCCGCGCCGACCTGCGCCGGGCGAACCTCACCGACGCCGAGCTCGTCGACGCGGACCTCACCGGCGCCCGGCTCGCCGACGCGACCCTTGCCGGCGCCCTGCTCTTCCGGGCAACCCTCACCGGCGCCCAGCTGGGCCGGGCCGATCTCACCGGCGCCCAGCTCGGCGGCGCCGACCTCACGAACGCCGTCCTGGACGAGGCGATCCTCGCCGACGCCGTCCTCTCCGGGGCGAACCTCACCAACGCCCGGCTGGACGGCGCCGACCTCACCGCGGCCACCGGCCTGGCCCAGAAGCAGGTGGACTCCGCGCGCGGCGACCGGCGGACCCACCTGCCGGCGGGCCTGGCCCGGCCGGCGTCGTGGGACACCGAGGAAGGGCCGGCCGGGCAGTAGAAGCCGGGCCCGGCCGGGGGACGTCCGCCGCCGCGACGGGCGCGGTGGATGTGCGCGCCGCGGGGATCGAGTCGATCCTGACGGTGGAGGTGACGGCGCATGACGGCCGGCGGCCTGTCGATCCTGGGGACGCCGGTGGACGTCCCGGAACCGGACACGGCAGTGGTGCACCTGCTCGGCGTGCTACGCAACCAGCTGGGGATGGATCTCAGCTGGCTGTGCCGCTTCGACGGCGACCGGTTGGTCCTGCAGGCCCATAACGGCGACGGCGCCTCCTACGGCGTCGGCCCGGGCACGACCGTGCTCGGCTCGCCCGAGGAGCGGGAGCGCACGCTCTGCTGGCGGGTGCTGACCGGCCGGCTGCCGCCGATCATTCCCGACACGCTGGAGGACCCCCGGACGGCGGGTCTGCCCACCATCACTGAGCTCGGTGTCCGCGCCTACGCCGCGACGCCCGTCCACGACGGCGACCGCGTCTACGGGGTCGTCGGCTGTATCGGGCGGGTTCCCCGGCCGGACCTGGATTCACGGCACGTCCAGATCCTGATGTTGATCGCGGACCTGCTCAGCGTGTCGGTCCGGGATCTGCACCGGATGTGGGAGCACTCCAGCCGGACCTGGCGGGCCGTCCGGGAGGTCCTCGACAGCGGCGGGCCGCGTCTGGTGTTCCAGCCGGTCGTCGACCTGCGCACCGGGTCGGCCGTGGCGGCCGAGGCCCTCGCCCGGTTTCCCGGCCCGCCGGCCGATCCCCAGCAGTGGTTCGCGCGGGCCGCCGGCGTCGGGCTCGGCGTCGAGCTGGAGCTCTCCGCCGTCCGGCGGGCGCTGGGCGTGCTGCCCGCCATCCCGGCCAACGCCCGCCTGGCGGTCAACGCCTCCCCGACCGCGCTCACCGGTGGTCTGCTCGGTGTCCTCCCGGACATCGACCTGACCCGGCTCGTCGTTGAGATCACCGAGCAGGAACGCAGCCTGGACGACCCGGCCGTGCTGCGCGTGGCCCGGGAGCTGCGCGCCCGCGGGACCCGGATCGCCGTCGACGACGTCGGCGCCGGCTACGCCGGGCTCGCCCGGCTCGTACAGCTGCACCCCGACGTGATCAAAATGGACCGGTGCCTGATCCACGGCATCGACACCGATCCCGTCCGCCGCGCGACCGCCATCGCGCTGGTCTACCTCGCCGGGAAGATCGGCAGCCGGATCATCGCCGAGGGCATCGAGACCGCCGCCGAGCTCACCGCGGTGCGCGACACCGGGATCGGCTACGGCCAGGGGCACCATCTCGGCGTCCCGGACCCGATGCTGCCCGTCTTCCACCGGCCCCGGTGGCCGGGCGGCCCGGGACCACCCGACCACCGCCCGGCCACCGGGGCCCAGGACGTCAGCAGTGCTTAGGACCTCAGCATTGCGTGGGACGTCAGCATTGCGTGGGACGTCAGCAGTTGAGCGTTCCGGCACGCAGCGCGTGGCTGGCGTCGTTGGCGTCGTCGGACCACAGGACCGGCTTCAGCCCGGACACGCAGGTCTCCTGCGGCGCGATGGCGAATCCCTCGTTGTTGTAGTTCGCCATTCCGGTGGGCCGCTCGTAGACGGCCGTGACGGCGAGCTGGCCCTGGGCGTTGACGTCGAGCGTCGCGGTGCGGCCCTGGCAGGTGTCGTCGCAGGCCGCCCACAGGTGGCCGGTGCCGGGCTCGTACTCGAGGTCCATCACGCCCGCGAAGCCGCTCGGCACGGTGGCGATCCGGGTGTAACCGCCACCTGTCTGGTCGAGGGCGTAGGCGTAGATCGTGCCGTTGGCCTCCAGGCCGACGAAGTACAGGCCGCTGCCGTGGCCGGGATAGGAGGCCGGATTGTACGCGGCGCTGGTGTGCTCGTCCCGGAAGCCGTGCGCGGTGAGGAACGAGTCGGGGATCCACGCGATGCCCTCGGGGCCGCTGTTGGCCGCCACCGCGGGCAGGTCGGAGGTGAGGTCCCACTCCGCGGTCGCGTTGAGCGCGGTGGCCGTGGAGGACACGTCGAACCGGGCGATCTTCGGCAGGCTGGTGCTGCCGTTGTTGTCGCGTTCGGTGGCGACCACCACGCCGTCGGGGGTGACGACCACGCCTTCCGCGTCGAGGTCGCCGGTCCCGTTGGCGTAGTGCAGCGCCTTGCCGGACGTCCAGCCGCCGGAGGTGTCGGGAACCCACGTCGCGCCGCTGGGCACGAGCCGGTAGAGCGTGCCGGGGCCGTTCTTCACCGCCCAGAGCACGCTGGCGCTCTGGAAGGACAGCCCGCTCAGGTTGGTGCCGAACGCGTTCGTGGCGTCGGCGACGGTGACCGCGGTGCCACCGGGCCACGCCGCGGCCGTACCGCCACCTGAACAGGAGTTGGCGGTGCCCCGGGTCGACGCCGTGGTCGTGGTGAACGCGCCGCTGCCGTCCGGGCACCGCCCGTAGGTCGTCGTGGCATGCGAGGTCCAGGTGTACGAGTCCACCAGCGTCGTCCCGCCCGGCTGGTACAGCCGCACCGAGTCGGCGCTGCCCAGGCCGAACACCGGATCCACGTCGAGCACCACGCGTCCACCGGCGGCCACCGAGGTACCCGAGGCGACCGTGAACACGTGCGAGTTGTTGTTGTCCTTGACCACCCACCCGGAGATGTTCACCGCGGCCGTACCGGTGTTCACCAGTTCCACCCAGTCACCCGGCGAACCGCCGTTCGACTCGATCTCGTTGATCCGCACGTCCGTCGGTCCGGCCATCGCCGCCGGCACGCCGAACAGTGCGAGCGCGACCATGGCCAGGACGGCGGCGACAACGAGCCGCCCCCTCCCACGCAAATTCCAACGCAACGCAGTGGCTCCTTCTCCCAGGGTGACCAACGGAGAGCGGCGAAATCGCGCCCCGACGAAGCCTTCAGCACACCGACGACCGGGAACTGAACACCCGACCAACAACATGGGCAACACAGATGACCACCATTCGTGGGTGGGTGTGCCGGCTGAGGCACATTCCGTGTCCGCCGTAAGCGCCGCTGGCGCCGACGTCGGATCAGAACGCCTGGCAGGGCTCACATGAGGCCCACATCAACGGCATCAAGACTGCGGACGGCGCCGACCACTTCGTCCCGTCGTTCCCAGGAGGATGCCCGCCGTGCCGACTTCGGCCGAACCCCGTCCCGGTACGGCGCCCCACCCGCCGCCAGCGCTCCCCCCGACCGATCCGCCGACCGACCCGCCGACACCGCGGCGCGGTCGACCGCAGCGGCGGGCCGCCGTCGCCCTGATCGCCGTCGGAGCGGTCGTCGCCGTGCTGGTCACCTCGCTGATCGCCGCGCGGGGCGGTTCCGCCCACGCGCCGTCGGCCGCCTCTGTCCCGAGCACCGACACGAGCGGCACGCCGAGCGGTTCCGGTAGCGCTCCCTCGGACGGCCCAGCACCCGGCTCACCGACGGACGAGCGCGGCGTGATCGCCGTCCCGGGATCGAACCTCGCCGACCCCTACGTGCTCGCCGCCGGCGCGACCAGCTACGCCTACGGGACCAACGCGGACGGCGCCAACATCCCCGTGCTCGTCAGCACCGACCCGGAGCTGCGGGCCTGGACGCGGGCCGGCGACGCGCTGCCGCGGCTGCCCGGCTGGGCGCAGGACACCGGCTTCACCACCTGGGCGCCCGCGGTCGCCCGGGTCGACGACGGGTACGTGCTCTACTACGCCACCCGGGTCGCCGCCACCGGGCACCAGTGTGTCTCGACGGCCCACGCGGCCAGCCCCACCGGCCCGTTCGCCGATACCTCGGCCGCGCCGCTGATCTGCCAGGAGTCCGAGGGCGGCAGCATCGACCCGAGCCCGTACACCATGGGCGCCGACCGCTACCTCACCTGGAAGAGCGAGGGCGTCCTGCCCGGAACCATCCCGGCGATCTGGGCGCAGCGCCTCTCCCCCGACGGGCGCACCCTGCTCGGCGAGCCGGCCCGGCTGCTAACGCCAACCCTTGGCTGGGAGCACGGCGTCGTCGAGGGCCCGGCGATGCTGGCGCGCGACGGCCGCTACGACCTGCTCTACTCCGCCGGGGACTGGCACAGCACCGGCTACGCGACGGGCTCGGCGACCTGCGCCGGGCCACTCGGCCCCTGCACACCGCGGCCGGAGCCCCTGCTGCGCACCGGCACCGCCGGCGTCGGCCCCGGCGGCGCCGAACCCTTCCAGGCGCCGGACGGAGCCTGGTGGCTGGCGTTCCACACCTGGAACCGCCGGCAGCCGGCGGCCTCACCGCACGCCGACCGCCAGCTCGTCCTGGCACCACTCGCTCCGGCCGGCCCGCCCACGCCGCCTGGGCGGGAGCCCGGCCGGCCCGCTCGAGCCGGCCTCGAGCTGGGCCGTGTCCTCAGCGGCCAGGCAGTCAGCCAGACCGCCAGTGGCTAACAGCGCTCCGGTTCCGCGGAACCCCGAGACCGACCGCGGCTCGCGGCGATCCCGGTGGCGCTAGGTGGTGACCAGGTCGACGGTGAGCTCCGTGCCGGTGGCGGCGCGGACGTCGTCGACGGTCACGCCGGGCGCGGTCTCGCGCAGCGCCAGGCCGCCGCCGGGCACGACGTCGATGACCGCGAGGTCGGTGATGATCCGCTGAGCGCAGGCGCGGCCGGTCAGCGGCAGCGTGCACTCGTCGAGGATCTTGTGGCTGCCGTCGCGGGCGACGTGCTCCATCATCACGATCACGTGCCGGGCGCCGTGCACGAGGTCCATCGCGCCGCCCATGCCCTTGACCATCTTGCCGGGGATCATCCAGTTCGCCAGGTCGCCGACCCGGGAGACCTGCATCGCCCCGAGCACCGCGACGTCGACATGACCGCCGCGGATCATCCCGAACGAGGTGGCCGAGTCGAAGAAGGCCGCCCCCGGCAGGACGGTGACGGTCTCCTTGCCGGCGTTGATCAGGTCGGGGTCGACGGCGGCGTCCGCCGGGTAGGGGCCGACGCCGAGGATGCCGTTCTCGCTGTGCAGGACCACGGTCACGCCGTCGGGCAGGTAGTTCGGAACCAGGGTCGGCAGGCCGATACCGAGGTTCACGTACTGTCCGCTCTCGAGCTCGCGGGCGACCCGGGCCGCGAGCTCGGTACGAGTCAGGGCCATCTCAGCTCACCGTCCGCTTCTCGATCCGCTTCTCCGTGTCGGGCGTGTGCACGACCCGCTGGACGAAGATCCCCGGGGTGTGTACCTGGGCCGGGTCGAGCTCGCCGGGCTCGACCAGTTCCTCGACCTCGGCGATGGTGACCCGCCCGGCCGTCGCGCACAGCGGGTTGAAGTTGGCGGCGCTCGCCCGGTAGACCAGGTTGCCGTGCCGGTCGCCCTTCCAGGCATGGACCAGGGCGAAGTCGCAGACTATGCCGCGCTCGAGGACGTAGGTCCGGCCGTCGAAGATCCGGGTCTCCTTCGGCGGCGAGGCGACCGCGATGCCGCCGGAGCCGTCGTACAGCCACGGCAGGCCGCCCTCGGCCACCTGGGTCCCGACGCCCGCGGGGGTGTAGAAGGCCGGGATGCCGGCGCCACCGGCGCGCAGCCGCTCGGCCAGGGTGCCCTGCGGAACGAGCTCGACCTCGAGCTCACCGGAGAGGAACTGACGCTCGAACTCCTTGTTCTCCCCGACGTAGGAGCCGGTGGTGCGCCGGATCCGCCCCGCCCGCAGCAGCAGGCCGAGGCCCCAGTCGTCCACTCCGCAGTTGTTGCTGACCGTCTCGAGGTCCTTGGGGCCGGCGGCGAGCAACGCGCGGATGAGGCCACTCGGGATGCCACAGAGCCCGAATCCGCCCACCGCCAGCGAGGCCCCGTCGGGGATGTCCGCCACGGCGAGCTCCGCGCTCGGAACCACCTTGTCCAACCTGTCCACCCCTCACTCCCGCACCGGCGACGGTCTCGTCCGTTCAGCAGGTAACAACAGGTCACAGCGTTCGATCAGTGACAGCCTTTGATCAGTGCGACGACCCCGCCCCCGACCGCCCTCGAGCCGGGCGGCCACCGGCCGCGCCGGTGGGGCTGGTGGTGGAACCCGCGGTGTCGGATGCGCCACGACACCCGCGAGCGCGGTCAGGGAGACGGCATGCACGCCACCCGACACACGACGGTTCACGCGCACGCAACTGATCACGTTGGCCGACGGTTCACGTTAGCAGAGACTCACTGGGCCGAGGCCACGCTCACCCGAACGGGTCCGGAAGATCTTCCCGGCCGCCTCCGCGACGCCCCCGTACCCGGACTGGCACCTTCCGTCACCGGTCCGCCATCAGTCGGCCGTCGCGGCTGTTCGCGGTACGTACCAGACGGGACGGGCGCTGCCGCCCACTGGACTGCGTCCGGGCAGCAAAGGTACGTTAAGCCCCGGTCTCGCGCCGCGTGTGGCCGCGCGCGAACTCCCGGGACCACCCCAGCTTGAGGCGATGCAGTTCGAGGCGACCCGCTCCCGGCGATCCCACCGAGGCGGTTCGGCTGCGACCGACGCGTCCGAGGTGGCCTGGAGGCGACCGGAGCCCGTGGGATCGATGGCATTCCCACGGTCGGCGGCGCTTGGCGGGGCAGTGTGGTCGACCCGTCACCACGTCGGCCGACGGCGTCCCGGTCACGGGCCCGCCGGCCGGTCCGGGGCGCGGCGGCCCACCTCCACCTCCTCCTGAGCATGGTCTGCCCGTCCCGCGGGCCGGCCGGTCCCCGGCGCACGAAACCGATATCCGACAGGCAAGCGATATCCAGCACGCACACGACCAGGCACACGAAACCCGACGGGCCCGTCATGCGCGGGGCCCGTGACTCAGACGACGACGTCGGCGGGACACCCCGCCTCGGCCGGAGAGGGGCGACCGGATGCGACGCACGGTCTACGGTCCCGAGCACGACGCTTTTCGGGCAGCCGTCCGCACCTTCTTCGAAAAGGAGATCGGGGCGCACTACCGCGAGTGGGAGGAAGCCGGCCTACCGCCGCGCGACTTCTACAACAAGGCGGGGGACGTTGGAATCCTCGGTCTGGGGATCCCGGAGGAGTACGGCGGCGGCGGGGCGGACTTCCTGTTCAACGCCGTCGTCACCGAGGAGGCCGCCCGGGCCGGCTACGCGCTGGGCCCGCTGCGCATCCACGCGGACATCTCCGTCCCCTACTTCGTGGATCACGGCAACGAGGAGCAGAAGACACGCTGGCTGCCGGGCCTGGCCAGCGGCGAGCTGGTCGCCGCGCTGGCGCTGACCGAGCCGGGCGCCGGATCGGACCTGGCCGGCTTCACCACCACCGCGCGCCTCGACGGCGACCACTACGTCGTCAACGGGTCCAAGACCTTCATCACCGGTGGCCTGAACGCTGATCTCTTCCTGACCGCGGTGAAGACGGACCCGACCCAGCGCCACGCGGGCCTGTCGCTGCTGGTGATCCCCGGCGACCTCCCGGGTGTCAGCCGCGGGGCCCCGCTGCACAAGATCGGGCTGCACATCCAGGAGGCCGTCGAGATCTTCTTCGACGACGTCCGCGTCCCGGTGGCGAACCTGCTGGGCGAGGAGGGCCAGGGTTTCACCTACCTGACCTCGCACCTCGTGCAGGAGCGGCTCTCCATCGCGATCAACGCCCAGGGCGCGGCCGCGTCGATCGTCGAGCAGACCGTCGCCTACGTCAACGGCCGCAAGGTGTTCGGCAAGACGCTCAACACCTTCCAGAACACCAAGTTCGTGCTGGCCGGGTGCGCGACCGAGGTCGAGGCGGGCCAGGCACTGCTGGACCAGGTGCTTCTCGCGCACGTGACGGGCGAGGCGACGCCGGCCGACGCCGCGATGGTCAAGCTCTACTGCACGGAGATGCAGGGCCGGGTGATCGACGCCTGCCTGCAGCTCTTCGGCGGCTACGGCTACATCAACGAGTACCCGGTGGCGCGGGCCTGGGCCGATGCCCGGGTCGGGCGGATCTACGGCGGTTCCAGCGAGATCATGAAGACGATCATCGCGAAGTCGCTCGGGCTGTGACGGTGCGCCCGCCGCGCCCCGCGCCCGCCCGCCCGCCGCACCCTGGAGGTGACCTGACGTGACTGTCCGTCACGACCACTGGATCGGCGGGAAGGCTGCGGCACCGGCCGGCGGGAGCTACCTGCCCACGCTCGACCCCTCGACCCGCGAGCCCGGTGACGAGATCGCCGCCGGCTCCCCCGTGGACGTCGACCGTGCCGTCACCGACGCGGCGGCGGCCCAGCCACAGTGGGCGCGGCGGTCGGGGGCGGAGCGCGGCGAGCTGCTCCACCGGGTCGCCGACGTCATCGACGCGCACGCGGCTGAGCTGATGGAGCTGGAGCGGGTGGCCACCGGCAAGATCGCCACCCAGCTCCGGTTCGAGGTCGAGCAGTCCGCCGCCTACTTCCGGTACTACGCCGGGGTGGTGCGCGCGCACCACGGGCGCACGATCGACCTGGGCGGGGGCAGCCACACCTACACCCGGTTGGAGCCGTACGGGGTCGTCGCGGCGATCACCCCGTGGAACCTGCCGCTGAACCAGGCGTGCCGGGCGCTGGCCCCGGCGCTGGCCGCGGGCAACGCCGTGGTGGTCAAGCCGTCCGAGCTGACGTCGATCTCCACCGTCCGCCTCGCGCGGCTGGCGAGCGAGGCCGGGCTCCCGGACGGCCTGTTCAACGTCGTGACCGGAACCGGGCCCGAGGTCGGGACCCCGCTGGCCGCCGACCCGCGGGTCGGGCGCGTCACCTTCACCGGCTCGGTCGCCACCGGGCGGCACCTGGCCCGGATCGCGGCCGACCGGCTCGTGCCGGCGACCCTCGAGCTCGGCGGCAAGTCTCCCCTGGTGGTCTTCGCGGACGCCGACCTGGACCGGGCGGCGGCCGCCGCGGTCTCGACCGTGGCGACCAACTCCGGGCAGGTGTGCTCGGCGACGACCCGGCTGCTCGTCGAGGCGTCCGTGCACGACGAGCTGGTCGCCCGGGTGGTCGCGGCGGTGGAGCGGCTCACCCCGGGCGTGGACTTCGGCCCGATCATCACCGAGGCGCAGTACCGGAAGGTGCTGGACTTCTTCGCACGGACGCTGGCGTCCGGGCTGCGGCCGGCCACCGGGGGCGCCGCCTACGCCGACGGCCCGGGCGCGAAGGGCCTGTACATCCGGCCCACCGTCTACGCCGGGGTGGCGCCGCACCTGCCGGTGGCCCGCGAGGAGGTCTTCGGCCCGGTCCTGGTGACACTGCCGTTCGAGGGCGAGGACGAGGCCCTCGCGCTCGCCAACGACAGCGAGTACGGCCTCGTCGGCAGCGTCTGGAGCGGGGACGTCGCGCGCGGTCTGCGGCTGGCGGAGCGGATCGAGGCCGGCCAGGTCGCGGTGAACGGCGGCCCGCTCACGGTCGAGACGCCGTTCGGGGGCTACAAGGCCAGCGGTTACGGCCGGGAGAAGGGCATCGAGGCCCTGCACGAGTACGCCCGGGTGAAGACCGTCAGCCTGTCGCTCTACTGAGGATCGGGAGGACCCATGGAACAGACCGAGCAGCTACGCGCCGCCTACGCCATGCGCCGAGCCATGCTGGGCGACGCCTACGTCGACCGCGCGACCGGCGACATCGACGAGACCAGCCAGCAGTTCCAGGACCACATCACGTCGATGGCGTGGGGCGTCTGGACCAGGGAGGGCGTGCTGTCCACCCGGGACCGCAGCCTGCTGGTCATGGCGATGACCGCGGCGCTGGGCCGGATGGAGGAGTTCCGCCTGCACGCGAGCTCGTCGTCGCGCACCGGGGTCAGCGACGCGGAGATCGACGAGCTGCTGTTCCAGGTGGCGGCGTACTGCGGCGCGCCGGCCGCGATCTCGGCCCGGCGGGCGGTCAAGGCCGTGCGGGCGGAACGCGACGACGCATGACGGCCCCCAGTGTCGGCTTCGTCGGCCTCGGGAACATGGGCGGGGCGCTCGCGGCCAACGTCGCGCAGTTCGGCCTCGACCTTGTCGTCCACGACGCGGCGGGCCCCGAGCGCGCCCCGGAGGGAACCACCCATCTCGACGACCTGGCAGCCGTCGCCCGGCACGCCGAGGTGGTCGTGCTCAGCCTGCCCGACGGCGTGATCTCGGAGAAGGTGGCCCGCGGGCTCGCCGAGACGGCCGACCGCAGGGTCACCCACGTCGTCGACACCTCGACGATCGGGGTGAGCGCGGCCCAGCGCATCACCGACCTGCTGGCCGCCAGCGGCATCGGCTACGTGGACGCGCCGGTCTCCGGCGGTGTCACGGGCGCCCGTGCCCGCACCCTGACGGTGATGTACGCGGGCACGGACGACGCCTGCACCCGGGTGGAGCCCGTGCTGGCCGCGCTGAGCGACCGCCGGCGCCGGGTCGGTGACCGGCCCGGCCTCGCCCAGGCCCTCAAGCTGGCCAACAACTTCCTGGCCGCCGTCGCGCTCGCCGCGACCAGCGAGGCGGTCGCGTTCGGCACCTCGGCCGGCCTCGACATGGGCACGATGCTCGATGTGCTGAACACGGCGAGCGGGCAGAACAACGCCACCGCCGAGAAGTTCCCCCGGCAGGTGCTCACCGAGCGCTACTCGGCCGGCTTCGCGAACTCGCTGATGGCGAAGGACCTGCGCCTCTATCTCCAGGAGGTGCGCGAGCTGGACGGGCCGACGTCGCTGGGCACGGTCACGTCGTCGGTGTGGGAGGAGTTCGCCGCGGCCGAGCCGGGCGTCGACTTCACCCGGATCTACCCGTTCGTCCAGGGCTCCTGAAGCTGTTCGTCCAGAACTTCTGAGCCGCCGCTCACCCTCGACCCGGCATCCGCCCCGCGCCCGTGTCGCGACCGCACCCCGCGGCCGCGGCGCGGGCGCGTTGCTGTCACGCCCGAAGGCCGCCGTTCGGGGCAGGATGTGGCATCCTCCTCTCCAAGTAAGGAAGCCGGCTTCTCGGCTCCAGAGAACTGCCGGTCGGCGGGAGGCGCGCCCCTGCGTCCCACCTCGGGTACCCGTTGTCACGATTGCGTTCGGTGACGTTGACGCGGAAGCCTCTCCATGGAAACCTAATTATCGACATGGAGAACGTAGTTCTCACAGGGACGAGGAGAGACCGGACGATCATGCGTGTCACCACCCCGTCGACGCCCCGACCCGGCCGGCCAGCCGGGCCGAGGGACGGGACGGTGCCGCGCGCGTCCGGTCCGGCCACCCGCGGACCTGCTGGAACGCCTCGACGGACGCCGAGTGACGGATCCGGCCGGGTAACGGTCCGGCTGAGTGACGGTCCGGTCGGCACCGTCGGCGACTGTTGCGCGCCTGCCATCGCGCGCAACATCATCGCCCGCACCACCATCGGCATGGCGCTCGAAAACGAGAGGTAGACCTGTGCCCCACTTCAGCAAGCCCCCGGCGGGGAGCTGGACCGAGAACTATCCCGAGCTCGGCACCGCGCCCGTCGACTACAACGACTCGATCGACCCCGCGTTCTACGAGCAGGAGCGCGAGGCGATCTTCAAGCGCACCTGGCTGAACGTGGGCCGGGTCGAGCGCCTGCCCCGGACCGGCAGCTACTTCACCAAGGAGCTGCCCGCCGCCGGGACGTCGCTGATCATCGTCAAGGGCCCGGACGGCAAGGTGCGCGCGTTCCACAACGTGTGCCGGCACCGCGGCAACAAGCTGGTGTGGAACGACTTCCCGGGTGAGGAGACCGCCGGCAGCTGCCGGCAGTTCATCTGCAAGTACCACGCCTGGCGTTACGACCTCACCGGCGAGCTGACCTTCGTCCAGCAGGAGGGTGAGTTCTTCGACCTGGACAAGAAGCAGTTCGGCCTCAAGGAGGTCGCCTGTGACGTCTGGGAAGGCTTCATCTTCGTCAACCTGAACCCGCAGGAGACCCTCACCGAGTACCTCGGTGACATGGTCAAGGGCCTTGAAGGTTACCCGTACTCGGAGCTGACCGAGGTCTACTCCTACCGGGCCGAGGTCGGCGCCAACTGGAAGCTGTTCATCGACGCTTTCGCGGAGTTCTACCACGCGCCGATCCTGCACCAGAAGCAGGCCGTCAAGGGCGAGGCCGAGAAGCTCATCGGCTACGGGTTCGAGGCGCTGCACTACCAGTTGTTCAGCCCGCACTCGATGGTGTCCTCCTGGGGCGGCATGGCCCCGCCGAAGGACCCTTCGATGGTCAAGCCGATCGAGCGCGTGCTGCGCAGCGGCCTGTTCGGCCCCTGGGACACGCCCGAGATCGACGGCCTTGAGGTCGAGCAGCTCCCCACGGGGATCAACCCGGTGAAGCACAAGTCCTGGGGCACCGACTCGTTCGAGATCTTCCCCAACTTCACGCTGCTGTTCTGGAAGCCGGGCTGGTACCTGACGTACCACTACTGGCCGACCGCGGTGAACAAGCACACCTTCGAGGCGAGCCTCTACTTCGCCCCGCCGAAGAACGCCCGCGAGCGACTGGCCCAGGAGCTGGCGGCGGTGACGTTCAAGGAGTACGCGCTCCAGGACGCCAACACCCTCGAGGCCACCCAGACGATGATCGGTACCCGTACCGTCACCGAGTTCCCCCTGTGCGACCAGGAAATCCTGCTCCGGCACCTGCACAAGGTCGTCGGCGACCGAGTCAAGGAGTTCAGCGATGCCGCTACCGTCTGAGTTCGCCGCCCTCGAGCCGTACCTGGCCTGGGACCTGGCCACCGAGCCCGAGCGCTACGCCCGCCGCCTCGCGTCCACGATGGACGAGATGCAGGAGTTCTACGACGTCGCCTTCCCGCTCCTCGAGGACGCGATCGCCTACTGCGACAAGTTCCCGATCGACGACCTGCCCGAGGACGCCCGAACCCTGATGCACCTGATGCAGTCCCTGGTCATGGTGTCCTTCCCGGTCGAGGTCTGGAAGCAGCCCCGCGTCCCCGACAGCGGCGCGGCCTACCTGGATGTGATCGTCGAGCCCGTCGTCTGACGTGCTCACGATCAGGGCTGCCGGGCTTGTCGACGTCGACCTCGGTGAGGTCGTCAGGCCCGGCAGCCTCAAGATCGACGGAGACCGGATCGTCGGTGTCGGTGGCTCGCCGGAGGGCGAGATCATCGACCTCGGCGATCTGGTCCTCCTGCCCGGCCTCATGGACATGGAGGTCAACCTGCTGATGGGCGGCCGCGGCGAGCATGCCGTGACCTCTCCCGTCCGGGACGACCCCCGCTACGGATGATGCGCGCCGTCGGCAACGCCCGCCGGACGCTAAGGTGTGCGCGTCGGGTGGGGTCATGTCGCACACCGGCCTGCCCGGGGCGCAGCACCACTCCGACGAGGAACTGCGCGCGATCGTCGACGAGGCGCACCGCCACGGCCTGCGGGTCGTCGCGCACACCCACGGCGCCCAGGCGGTGCGCTCGGCCGTCGAGGCGGGTATCAACTACATAGAGCACGGTTTCCTCATCGACGACGAGGCGATCGAGCTCATGGTCAAGCACGGGACGTTCCTCGTGGCGACCCAGGCCCTGATCGAGGGCATGGACGTCTCCCACGCGGCGCCCGAGCTGAAGGAGAAGGCGGCCCAGATCTTCCCCCGGGCCCGGAACTCGATCCGGGAGGCCTTGGCCGCCGGAGTGAAGATCGCCGTGGGCACCGACGCCCCGGCGATCCCGCACGGCAGGAACGCGATCGAGCTGGTGGCCCTGGTCGAGCGCGGTATGACCCCGCTCGACGCGATCCGGGCGGCGACCACCACCGGGGCCGAGCTGCTGGCCGTCACGGACCGGGGCCGGCTCGCCGAGGGCCCGCTGGCCGACGTCGTCGCCGTCGCCGGAGATCCGCTGTGGGACATCAGCACGCTGCAGAACGTGAAATTCGTGATGAAGGGCGGCAAGACCTTTGTCCACTGACGACGTCGTCGCGATCCAGCAGATGCTGGCGAAGTACGCCGTTACCATCACCCAGGGTGACGTCGAGGGGCTGCTCTCGGTCTTCACCCCGGACGGCACCTACAGCGCCTTCGGTGACGTGTTCACCCTCGACCTGTTCCCGAAGATGGTCGCGGCCGCGCCGAAGGGCCTGTTCCTGACCGGGACGGCCCTCGTCGAGATCGACGGCGACGAGGCGACCGGAACCCAGCCGCTGTGCTTCATCGAGCACTCGAAGCACGACATGCGGATCGGGTACTACTCGGACACCTACCGCCGCACGCCGGACGGCTGGCGGCTGCGCACGCGCAAGATGACCTTCATCCGGCGCAGCGGGGCGCACGACTCGGGGCGGCCGCACGCCTACGAACCGACCCCGTGAACATCGCGGAGTTCCGGTCGGACGTGCAGGCGTGGCTGGCCGAGAACGACCTGACCCCAGGACCCGACCACTCCCTCGACGGGCAGGTGGCCCAGCTCGCGCGGGTGCGCCGCGC
>NZ_JALKFY010000461.1:0-460 GCF_023242985.1 Frankia sp. Mgl5
GTCCAGAGCCATGATGCGTGCGCCGAACTCCTGAATGTGCGGTTCGGGAATCACAAAGGTGTCGCCGTAACGCTTGTTGAAGCGCTCGGCAATGTCGCGGGTTAGCTCGATGTGCTGCTTTTGGTCCTCGCCCACAGGAACATGTGTGGTGTCATACAGCAGAATGTCCGCCGCCATCAACACCGGATAGGTGTATAGGCCGACGTTGATGTTTGCTTTGCCCTCTGATTTATCCTTGTATTGCGTCATCCGGTTCAGCTCGCCGATATGGGATGCGCATTGCAGCAGCCAGCCCAGCTCGGCATGCTCCTTTACATGTGACTGAATGAAGATCGTCGCTTTTGTCGGATCAACGCCGCACGCCAGATAAAGCTGGGCAATTTCGCGGGATGCCTTGCGAAGCTGTTCCGGGTCCTGCGGTACGGTTAACGCGTGCAGATCCACCACACAGTAATACGCC
>NZ_JALKFY010000462.1:0-460 GCF_023242985.1 Frankia sp. Mgl5
AGCTCACACTGCCGCTCGCGCCCATCGTCGCGGCAACTCCCTCGACGATCTCCTTCAGGCGCTGCTCCGCTTTGTCCCGCACCTCTGGCAAGAAAGAGCGAACGGTACCAGTCATGCGGCAGGAGTCAGCAATAATGTTGAAATTATCTCCCGCTTGAAACGTTCCTACTGTCACGACGACACTCTCCAAGGGGCTGATATTGCGGCTGGCGATCGATTGCAGGCTTGATACAACCTGGGAGCCGATCACGATGGAGTCGACTCCCTCCTGGGGAACCGCTCCGTGACCGCCTGTTCCTTTAATCTCCACGAGAAAGTCGTCCGCATTGGCCATGATCGGACCATCGCTGTACCAAACCTTGCCGACAGGAAGCATCGACCATAGATGAACGCCGAAAATCGCATCTACGCCATCCAGCGCGCCATCCTCCGCCATCTGAATTGCGCCGCCTGGCAGTGT
>NZ_JALKFY010000463.1:0-459 GCF_023242985.1 Frankia sp. Mgl5
GGCTTGGCCCTGTTTGTCGGCTACTTCCAGATCGGATTGACGATTCTTGGCGGTGCGGCCAGTTTGGCGCTGCTAAATCTGCCGGTGCTAACCCGTGTGGCCGAAGAAGCGATAAGGGCCGTACCACAGGAACTGCGCGCAGCAGCCTATGCACTCGGCTCAACCAAGTTCCAGTGCATTCGCAAGGTTGTGCTGCCTGCCTCGTTAAACGGAATCATTACGGGAATTAGTCTGGTCGCGGGCAGGGCGTACGGTGAATCGGCGGTCATCATTTTGACAGCGGGAACCAGTACCTCAGGAGAGATGTGGGATTTAAACCTGTTTTCTCCCGGCTCCACGCTGGCCGTCCACCTCTGGTATGTGCAGTCGGAAGCGATTGTGGCCGATGCCAGGGAGATTGCCGACAAAGCGGCGGCGGTACTTGTTTTTGTCGTGCTGCTGTTAAATCTGCTTTTGCGC
>NZ_JALKFY010000464.1:0-458 GCF_023242985.1 Frankia sp. Mgl5
GTTTTAATTCCGGGGGCAAGAGCACCCCATCTGGTAACGGAGGAAATGGTCAGAACGATGACGCCCGGTTCTGTCATTGTCGATGTAGCGATTGATCAAGGGGGCTCAATCGCCACCAGCGACAGGATTACCACGCATAGCGACCCTACCTATGTGAAGCACGGTGTGGTTCATTACGCCGTAGCCAACATGCCTGGGGCGGTTCCGCGCACATCGACGATCGCACTCGCCAATGTGACTGTTCCATATGGCCTGGAGATCGCGGGCAAGGGCTTTCGCGCAGCCATTACGCAAAACCGTGCTCTGGCCCGCGGCGTTAACGTACTCAACGGACAGGTGGTCTACGAAGCGGTTGCCAAGTCTCTCGAAATGCCGTATGTTCCGCTGGAAGAAGCAATGCAGGAGATGCGCGGGTAAATGATACCACCACTCGAATTGCCAAAGGGACAGGCGCATAT
>NZ_JALKFY010000465.1:0-452 GCF_023242985.1 Frankia sp. Mgl5
GTATTCATTACGAACGGCCCTCGGGCAACCACCGGTTCACGAACCGGCTCTCCTGCATACAAAAGCACCCGCAACCGGGTAATAGCGGTCACGCTGACCACACTCGGTTGTCCCTCTTCGCCGTGTCCGAGCCATAACGCCTGCCTCTGCGCACCTTTTGTGCCTTCTCGTCCGAACGCACCTTCTCCTTCCAGTACATAGAAGAAGCCATTGTATGAGCCTGGCAAATCTTGCTTAACCGTAGCACCCGGCTCCAGTTGAAGCTCCACCATGGTAATCGGCACGACGTTTTTCGTGTCGGAACTGACACCGCCGGAAGAACCGGAAAAGATCACGACCCGCGCGCCTTCTTCCGTACGGACAGGCATGTTGCCGCTGCGGAGGTTCTGGTAGCGCGGTTCAGTCATCTTCTCAGCGCTCGGTAAATTGACCCACAGCTGCAGGGAATGTAC
>NZ_JALKFY010000466.1:0-446 GCF_023242985.1 Frankia sp. Mgl5
CCGCCGCGGCCTGCGAGTTCCCGGACCACCGCGCCGACCTGGGCCGCCAGCCGGACGGTGCGCCGCTGGTAACGCTCCAGCACCCTCGGGACCTGCTCCCGAAACGTCCGCAGACAGCCCCGGGTCGGGCACACGAGCCGACGGACCCGCACACCCAGCAGCACCCGGCGCGCATCCAGCGCCACATCCGCCGGTGTCCGCACGTGATAGCTGTGCACCCGCGCCGTTAACGCGCCGCAGCGGGGGCACGCGACCGGTCGGTCCGGAGTCCGCGCCGTGACCCGGATCCAGCCACCCTCGTCCGCCACGTCCTCCACGATCAGCGGCGCCAACCCCGAGAACACCACCGCCACCAGGCAATCCACACCAACCATGACGGATCGTGACATAGAGTGCCACGTCAGCTACCACCGGATGTGCGGCAGAGCCGCTAACTTTACAGACCC
>NZ_JALKFY010000467.1:0-446 GCF_023242985.1 Frankia sp. Mgl5
ACGCTCGGCGACACCGACCGGGACGCCATCGCCACCGCCCTCGTCACCGCCATCGGCGACGGCGACTACTCGCCCCGCGGGATGGCCGACGCCGCGGTCCGCGTCGTGAACCGGCTCCTCGCCGACAGGGCACCGGCCTCGGCAACCGCCGAACCGAAGCCCTGGCGCGGCACCTGCGGTCAGATCGGCCACCCCGGCGCCTGCCAGTGCGACGGCACCACCGACGTCACCTGCGGCGGCTGCGGCCACCCCGCCGGAGGCCACTACGGCATCGGCGGCTGCACCGCCGTCGGCCCCGACGGGGAGCCGTCCTGCGACTGCCAGCGGGCCGGAGCCGACATCCGGATGTCCGGCCAGTGACCGCCCTCATCCCCGCCGCCGACCTCGAGCCGACCGCCGAGCAGATCGCCCGCGCTCGCCGAGACTTCGCCGCCTGCGCCGACTAC
>NZ_JALKFY010000468.1:0-445 GCF_023242985.1 Frankia sp. Mgl5
TCGCACCTGTCCGCCACACCGCCCCCAATCCGAGCGAATGGGCGGTAAGCAGCATGTTTTGCACCCCGCAGGCAACCGCCTCAATCTCTTCAAGCTCCTCCACATTTTCACGTTCAGAGGGAGCAACCGCGACGGCGATCACCACAGGTGCCCGCAGCGGATTTTCCTTTTGCTTCTCAATCTTTTTGCGCGATTCTTCCGTATCTGGATCGGCCAGCCTCGCTTTGGCAATCTCCGCCATCGCTTCCCCGAGGCGAACCCGCGCATCCCCGGTCAATACAAAGAATCTCCATGGCTCCGTCAGGTGGTGATTGGGCGCCCAGGTGGCCGCTTCCAGCATGCGCTCGATCGATTCTCGCAGCGGCAGCTCTTGCTTCACCAACCCGATTGAACGTCTTGTCGTGATAGCGTCCCAGAGGTCCATGTTCAATCCCTACTTTACGTT
>NZ_JALKFY010000469.1:0-444 GCF_023242985.1 Frankia sp. Mgl5
GCGCACGCCCGCGCCCTGCTGACCGGTACCCGGCAGGGCCGCACCGCCTATCTCGACGCCGACCTGCGCGAGCCGGAGAAGATCCTCGCCTCGCCCGAGCTGGCCGAGACTCTCGACCTCGACCGGCCGCTCGTGCTCTCCCTGATCGCCGTGCTGCACTTCATCCCTGAGTCGGACGACCCGTACGGCCTGGTCCGCCGCTACACGGAGATCCTCCCGCCGGGCAGCTACGTGGCGCTCACCCACGCCACCGGGGACTTCGCGCCGGAGGAGGCGGAGCGGGTCTCGGCCGTCTACCAGGCACGCGGGATCGCGCTGACCCCACGCTCCCGGGCCGAGGTCGAGGGCTTCCTCGCCGGCCTCGACCTCGTCGAGCCGGGTGTCGTGCCGGTCCACCGCTGGCACGCGGAGAAGGACGCCGGTGAGGAACTGGCCGACAGCCGC
>NZ_JALKFY010000470.1:0-438 GCF_023242985.1 Frankia sp. Mgl5
GCCCTCGGGCGAGTGGGTGCTTGTGGATGCGGGAATCCCTTACTCAGCACCGATGATTCTCAAAGCGGCAAAGCAGCGGTATGGCGAGGGCAGCCGTCCGAAGGCGATTGTGCTTACGCATGGCCACTTCGACCATGTAGGGGCACTGGCGGAATTGGTGCAAGCATGGGATGTTCCCGTTTATGCGCATGAGGGGGAACTGCCCCATTTGACCGGAAAAGAAGCGTATCCGCCCCCGGATCCCAGCGTGGGTGGCGGACTTATGTCTTATATTTCTCCAATCTTTCCACGCGGTGCAATCGATCTCGGAGAGCGCGTGATCGCCCTGCCTGCTGACGGCAGTATTCCGCCTCTGCCTGAATGGCGCTGGATCCACACCCCAGGGCATACCGATGGACATATCTCTCTTTTTCGGGATCTGGACGCCTTGCTTATCTC
>NZ_JALKFY010000808.1:0-43244 GCF_023242985.1 Frankia sp. Mgl5
TCATCAGGCACGGTGTGCCCACGACCACCCACCCCTACCTACTTCACGGCCGGAAACGTTCGTGGTCAGCGCACTAGACCGGGGTGTGCGCAGCGGGAAGCTCAGCGAACAGGACCGGGCCGCGGAGCAGGTCCTCGCCTACGAAACCGACCTACTGGAATACGAAGACCTCTTCGAGGGCTCGGTCGTCGTGGAGAAACGGGTTGCCGAGCTGGTCGAAGCCGCTACCGAGGAGATCGACCGGGTCCAGGCGATGGGTGGCGCGGTCGCGGCGGTCGAGAGCGGATACATGAAGTCCCAGCTGGTCACCTCCCAGGCCGCCCGGCGGGCACGGATCGAATCAGGACAGGACACCGTGGTCGGGGTGAACCGGTACACCGAGACCGAACCGAACCCGCTATTGGCGGACCTCGACACAGCGGTGCAGACCGTCGATCCGGCGGTGGAGACCTCGGCCCGGACCCGGATCACCGCCTGGCGCGCCGGCCGGGACGCCACCACGGTCGACGAGGCTCTGCTAAGCCTGAGGGAGGCGGCGAAGACCGACGCCAACCTGGTACCTGCGACGCTGGCCTGCGCCCAAGCCGGAGTGACCACCGGGGAGTGGGCCGGGGTCCTACGCGAGGTGTTCGGAGAGGACCGGGCTCCGACCGGAGTGTCGGCCGCGGCTGCGGCCGCGGGTGGCGCGGAACTGGCCGAAGTACGCGAGCTCGTCGCCCGTACCAGCCATGAGCTCGGCCGGCGGCTGCGGCTGCTCATCGGAAAACCGGGCCTGGACGAACACTCCAACGGCGCCAAGCAGATCGCCGTACGGGCCCGCGACGTCGGTTTCGAAGTCGTCTACCAGGGTATCCGGCTCACCCCAGCACAGATCGTCGCCGCCGCTGTCGAGGAAGACGTCCACCTGGTCGGCCTGTCCGTGCTCTCCGGATCGCACATGGATCTGGTACCCGAAGTCCTCACCGGGCTACGCGCCGCCGGGCTGGGGGACATGCCGGTCGTGGTCGGCGGGATCATCCCCGCCAGTGACGTACAGCAGCTGATCGCGATGGGGATAGCGTCCGTCTACACACCCAAAGATTACGGCTTGACCAGGATTATGCGTGACATCGTTAATATCGTACGTACCACCCGCGGCCTCCACCGTGAGGTGCCACCTGATTCTCGGATGCCAGTGTAGCGGCCGACACTTTTCTTTTCCGCCGCACCACCTGCGTAGTCAGGGCTGCCGGTCGCCAACGGTGTCGTGCATCCCGTGCATGCCGGGAAGTGTATACATCACTTAAAGACTAAGTCGCCATTCTCGCTGATCTGAACTACCAGCCCATGCGATCATGAAACTGGATAATGACAGGAAATTTTGCCAAAACCCTACAGAAGGTCGTCAGGCAATGCTTGAGGTGAAGTCGTCGGCGGTGAACGGCGCGAAAGATCTGAAACAGAGCGGGAGCGCCGTCGCGATGGTCTTGCCTGGACGGCCATCGTTATTACGGCTGACTGCGCTGATTCTTATCCTGAGCGGCCTGGTCGGACTGGCTGCGTGCACCGGTTCGGGGGACTCCGCCGGACGCGCCGGGACAGCTACCTGCGTCGCACCGGGCATTACTGAGACCGAGATTAAGGCCGGCGTTCTGTTCCCTGACACCGGGCCGTTCTCATACAGCATGCGTGCGTTCCGGGCAGGGATTGAGGCCCGTCTTGGTGAAGTAAACATCGCAGGCGGCGTCAACGGGCGGAAGATTGTCTACACTTGGCGGGACGATGCCTCCGACCCCCAGGTGAATCTAACCGCGGCCCGCGAACTCATTCAGAAAGAAGAGGTCTTCGGCATCATGGAAGGACTGGGTGCGGTCTCCGGCTCAGCCCAGTACCTCGCGGATCTGGACGTACCGGTCATCGGGCTAGGAGCCGAACCCGTCTGGGCGGCCCACGAGAACATGTTCACGTGGCATAATTATACACTTGCGGCCGGATCGTCCACCGTCTGGGGGGATTTTATCCGTGGTACGGGGGGAACCCGGGCCGCCGTGGTGGACGTAGCGTTGAACGATGCGGTACAAGACTACCATCGGCAGCTCGTTGACAGCCTATGGGCGGCCGGTGTCAGCGTGGACATAAACTTTGAGGTGACCGCCGAGACGACCGGCTTCGGGGCGTTGGCCAGGCAGATGAAGGCGGCGAACATCGACACCATTACCGGCGTCGTCACCCCGGACGTCCTCGCTCAGATCCTCCCTGCGGTCCGTGCCGCTGGCGTCAACCTCAGGACGGTACTCCTCTCGCTCGGCTACGATCGGGACCTGCTAAAAAAACTCGGCCCAGTCTTGGCCGGCACCAGCATCTACATCAGCTTCCTCCCGTTTGAGCTGAACACCCCCGCGCATCAGCGGCTGCTCACCGCAATGGCTCGCTACTCTTCGCAGAGCGAGGCGCCGGAGCAGGAAAGCGCGGTGTTCGGTTGGTTGTCCGCCGACCTGTTCCTACGCGGTCTGCAAGCCGGCGGCGCATGTCCGAACCGCCAGTCGTTCATCCAAGGTCTGCGTGCCGTGCACGACTACGGCGGCGCCGGTCTGCTTCCCGCGCCGGTGGATCTCGCAAAAAACCGGGGCCAACTCACCGACTGCTATTACTTCGTGCGCGTCAGCGACGACGGCAGGCAATTCGTACCGCTGCAATCCGCAGCCCGTTGTGGTAACTTGATCAACTGAACGTTCGCAAAACTAGTCAAGTGCGGTGTGCTGTAGCCGGATACGCCGGGACGAGATTTTCGCTCTTCCTGTCGTGAACAAGCCCAGCCGGAGTACCGAACAGAACGAGCCGCGGGCCCACGACGAGGTTAGTGAGCCTTTCCCGTGCGCCCAGCAGACTGGAGGTGACGCCGTGTAAACGGCCGATCTACCTTTCGTAAGCTCGTCGTCGCTTGCCGGTGGAAGTCCGGTCCGGGTAGCTGCCAGGAGGCCCGGTAGCAGGCTGGCGACTTCGTCTGGAAACGGGCGGGGTCGAAGCCCAGCGTCAAAGGCCCTGCAAGGGGGAGCGACAGTGCGGTCCGCAGCATAAAGCGAAGCCTGCGGCGTCGTTACTCAGCCCGTTCTTCGAACGGGACAAGGGAGTGCCGAGCCCTTCGGAATCGGGGCGAAGGCCATGGAAGCGGCGAAGATCCTGGAATTGCAGCCGTGAGGAACTCCCCGGCGTATGGGGCGCGGAACGTACTGATAGTGGCGGCGGGAACTGGGGAGGCCCTCCCAGGGAGCCGCCGATTAATAAGTCCCGTTCTTGATGTTGTTTTGGTCGATCAGGTTGGTGAGGTCGTGCGCGGTCGGTGCGGTGATCGGTGCGGGTCGGATGCGCCGGTCGAGGCCTTCGAGGACGGGGGTCATCTCGTGGATCGCGTCGCTGACGGCGCCGCGGGGTGAGCCGAGCAGGCGGGTGAGTGCCTGGTGCTGGGTCTTCCAACGGTGGTGGATCACGGTGATGAGCAGCCGGTCGGACAGGGAGAGGGGTCCGCGTCGCAGGATGCGGTGGCGGGCGTGCAGGTGGTGCAGGCTGATCGGCGGATGGTCGAGGATGTACTGCTCGACCGCGGCGAGCAGAGAGGCGAACGTGCCGTCGTTCATACCGGTGATCGTCGGATGGCGTAGCCAGTCCGGGGCCCGGTCGTCCGGCTGGCCGCGGTCGACGTACCGTGACGCCGGAGTCGAGACCGTCTGGGGTGGTGCCGGGGTGAGGGTGTAGTTCCACTGGCCGTGCCAGTCGTGGGCGGTCAGCGGGAGGGCGTCCATGACCTCGTCGGGCACGGTGAGACCGGTTGGGTAGGTGCCGGGGTCGAGTTCGGCGTGGATGGTCAGGCCGGTGCGCGTCGTCATCGCCCCGATCGTGTTGACCACGACCTCGTGGCTGGTCAGCGGCCGGCCGCGCCAGTTCGTGCTGATCCGGGAGAACAACCGGTGCTGCCGGGTAGCCAGGGGCATTTCAGCCCCTGGCCCCCACAGATCACGGACGTGAATCTCTCGATTCATCCGGCTCCTGCTGCACATCACGAGCGGTGCTCGCCTGGCCGCCTGTGGCTTTGCTCATCCCGCAGAGGTTGGCGAGTCCGTAGGTAGCCGCACCGCTCTACGAGGCGGTCAGCCCTGTCTGTCAGACTCCCGTGAGACATGAGGATCACCGAGACTTCTGTAGCGTAGGGCGAGACGGGATCTTCAAGACCAGTGACGTTGACCATGGCAGACATGGCCTCCTCGAAGCAGGAGGATGGCGGGGTGAGCTCGTCTGGAGGACCGCGGTCGGACCGGCCGAAGCGCCGGAGCTTCACCGCGGCCTACAAGAAGAGAATCCTGAACGAGTACGACGGGTTGACCGAGTCGGGTGAACGAGGCGCGTTGCTGCGCCGGGAAGGTCTTTACCACTCCCACATCCAGAAGTGGCGCGAGGCGCGGGACCAGGGGGCCAGCGAAGGTCTCACCGGAAAGCCCGCCGGTCGGCCCGCGGCCAGCGAGACGGATATCGATAACGAGCGGCTACGCCGAGAGAACGAACGGCTCGCCACCGAGCTGGCAAGAACGAAAGCAGCGCTGGAAGTCGTGGGAAAAGCACACGCGCTCTTGGCTTGAGATTTAAGCATCTCAAGATCGATTTTGGCGGATCGGTGGATCCACCGGACGAGCCGACACCTTCTACGAGATCATGCCTTCGCGTTGAGATCAGCGTCGGTCGCACCGGATTCCGTAGAGGTGAGTTTACTGCGCGAAGGCGTCAACACTGAATCGTTGGTCGAATTGGCCCGGTTCCGTGAGGGGTTCCACAGCTGTCTGGACGCTCGGGCGGACACGCTGTTCGAGTTGGCGGATGCCGTGCTGTGCACGGATGGTCCGGTGACCTCTCTGGTCGAGCTGTCGCTGGCGCCGGTATTCCGCCGCGGTCACGGAGCCCTGTACGACGCGTTGACGCAAGGCGGGATCGATGAGGAACGACTGCGGGACCTCCTGGCCGACCAGCTACCACCCGACAGCCCGTTGATCTTCGGTGTGGACTCCACGACGTTCCCGCGGCCGAACGCCGAATGCTCACCGGACCGGGGCCTGCACTACGCGCCGTGCCGCTGCGACGGCGACCGCAAGGTCGTGCCCGGCTGGGAGTTCCAGTGGATCACCGCCCTGGAATGGGGCCGTTCCTCGTGGACACAGCCCGTTGACGCTCGCCGCCTGCCCCAGGGCAGCTGTCCCGTGCTCTCGACCGCGGAGCAGATCCGCGACCTCGCCCGGCGGCTGGACACACAACCAGGGCAAGGGCGCCCCATCCCGCTGTTCGTGCTGGACCAGGGCTACGCGGCCGCCGCGCTGACCCACGCCCTGGACGACTTGCCGGTTCAGACCCTGGTGCGGATCGCCGGCGACCGGGTCTTCTACGACGGTCGGCCCGGCCCCCGCAAACCCGGCCCTGGTCGTAACGGCATCCACGGCCAACGGTTCGCCCTCAACACGCCGGTGAACCTGCGCCGCCCCGACCAGCTACTGATCGTGCCCGACACGACGAACTACGGACGGGTCGAGGTCCGGGCCTGGCATCAGATGCACCAGCGAGTCGCGCGCAGCGGCTACTTCGCGCGTCTCGGAGCCCGGATCTTCACCCGCCTCCCGATCATCGAAGGGACCGTGATCGAGGTACGGGTGGAACGGCTCCCCGATGGCCGCAGCCCGCACCGGACCATGTGGCTGTGGCACTCCGGCCCCCACGCCCCCGATCTGGACGTGTGCTGGCGGGCCTACCTGCGCCGCTTCGACATGGAACACACCTTCAAGCTGATGAAGTCCCAGCTCGGGTGGACCGCCGCCCGGCTACGTCACCCCGAGCAGGCCATCCGCTGGACCTGGCTCCTGATCGCCGCCTACACCCAGCTCCGCCTCGCCCGCGACCTGGCCACCGACCTGCGTCGGCCCTGGGAACGCCGGCCACGCCCCGGTAAACCCCTCACGCCCTACCGGGTCCGCCGCGCATTTCGACATCTCCGCGACCGCCTGGGCACCCCGACCCGTCTCCCGAAAACCAGCCACCCCGGCCCCGGCCGCCCACCCGGCGGCCGGAACACCCCCGCCCCACGCCACCGACTCGGCTCAGAAATCCGCAAAACAGACATACCAGCTGCGGTGGGATGCAAGAAGAAAGGTTAAATCTCAAGCTTGGAACTAATCTCCGAGAGCGCGGATTCCAGCAAGAAACCCGGCAGGTAGTAGACGAGGCGTTCACCTCGCTGGTGCCACTGACCTCGATCAAGGTCGCGTGCGACCTGCTCGGGATGTCCCGGGCGACGGTGTACCGTCGGCGTAATCCCACACAATCCACAGGACGCCTGCCCCGGGCCCCGGCCGTCCACCCGGCAGCACTCGACGACACCGAACGCGAACGGCTACTGGAGCTCCTCAACAGCGACCGGTTCGTCGACAAGTCCGCCGCCCAGGTCTGGGCGACTCTGCTCGACGAGGGCGTCTACCTGGCCAGCGTGTCCACCATGTACCGGCTGCTGCGTGCCCGGCACCAGACCGTCGAGCGGCGTGCGCAGGCCACCCACCCCGCCCGGAAGAAACCGGAACTACTCGCGACCAGACCCAACGAAATATGGAGCTGGGATATCACGAAGCTAACCGGACCCGTCCGCGGTGTGTACTTCGATCTGTACGTCATCCTCGACATATTCTCCCGCAAAGCCGTCCACTTCGAGGTTCATCCCACCGAGACCGGTGAACTCGCAAAAGCCTTCATCGAGCACGCAGTCGCCGTGAACGGCGACGTCCAACCGAACGCCGTCCACGCCGACCGCGGAACCTCGATGACCTCCCAGCCGGTAGCCGCCCTCCTGGCTTACCTGAACATCGACCAGAGCCATTCCCGCCCGCACGTCTCCAATGACAACCCCTACAGCGAAGCGAACTTCAAGACACTCAAATACTGCCCCGCTTTCCCGGGACGTTTCGGTTCTCTCCAGGACACCCGCGTCTTCTGCGACGTCTTCTTCAGCTACTACAACAACGACCACCGGCATTCAGGCGTCGCTCTACACACCCCAGCCAGCGTCCATGACGGCACCGCCCACGAGATCCAGACCCGACGCGCCCAGGTCCTCGACGCCGCCTACCTCGCCAACCCCGAGCGGTTCCACCACCGACCAACTCCGCCTGCGCTACCGACCAAGGCGTGGATCAACCAGCCCCCAGCGATCATCGAGACCGAGGAGACGCTACACACGAACGAAGCCGCCTGATGTCTCACCATGTTTGACAGGCTCCGCAGTACCGCAACTCCCAGTGCGCAAACAGGCCAGGGGACCGTTCCCGGACTGCCCTGAGCCACGCCCGCGCCCTACGGTCGCTGCGTTTCAGCCGCTTGTATTTCCCTTCTGCCCAGCGCACAATGGCCATAGGTTAAATGATCCCCTGAAGGTTTGGGGATGGTTGGTCATCGGAAGTCGAGGCAGTGGAGTTCGAGACGGTAGGTGACGGACCGGGTGGGTGGGTCGTCGGCCTTGCGGCGAGGGTAGGTGCTGGGCCGGCGGGTCCTGCGGGGTGCGGTACGACCGGGGCGGTCGGGGATGATCAGCCGTGGGTCGAGGATCTCGAGTAGGAACGCGAGAAGTGCCTGTTCAGGGGGAAAAAGCCGCGGCCCGGATGGAGTCGGACGCGGCGGTCAGGGCCCGGCGGAAGCTGATCTTTTCGGGTGGGGTGCCGGTGGTGTCGGCGGCGACGCCGATGAGGCGGGCGAGTGCCTGGTAGACGGCGAACAGGGCCCACATCTCCTGGGCGACGCCTTCGGGGTCCTTCGAGCGCAGGACAGGCCGTCCTTCACCGAGGTCGGTCTTGTGGTGGCCGATCACGGTCTCGCATCCCCACCGCGTCGGGTAGGCGCAGGCCAGGTCGAGCATGGGCCATTCCTCGGGGTCGAGCAGGTCAGTGACCAGGCAGAACAGCTCCGAGCTGCTCTGGCCGTCGGCGGTGGTGGAGTGCACGGTGTACTCGATCACCCGCACCGTCAGCGGCGGGCCGTCGCCCTTGCGGGCAGGTTTCAGCTCGGCGAGGTAGCTGCCGTCGTCGAGGACGCGGACCGGGGCCAGCGCGAAGTTCGCCTTCGCCCGCCACAGCAGGTGCGCCCCGGTCGCCAGAACCTCGGTGGCGAGCCGGTGGGACAGGAAGTTGCGGTCCGCCAGGGTAAGCATCTCCGGGCCCAGGTGCGGCAGCAGGTCGCGGGCCAGCGCCGGCTCGCCCGTGGTCCACGGGCCGAACGACGCGCCCAGCAGGGCGCCGGTGGCGGCCTCGGCAGCGATGACCCAGCGGACCTTCGGGAACGGCGCCGGCCCGTCGGCGTTCGACGGCCCACCGAAGAAGGCCCGGTTCTTCTCCGTGTCCGCCACGTCGGAGGTCGACCCGTCGATCTGGACCAGCCGCAGGCCGTGAAGGAACACCCCGGCCTGGCCGGCGACCCCGACCGGCCCCGCGGCGTGCTCGAACAGCATCCGCACCGGGTCCGAGTCGACCCGCGCCCGCGCCTCGCCCAGCGACGGGCTCGCCGGCAGCGACCAGCCCGCCCCGTCCGGCTCGCCCGCGGCCAAGGCGGCGGCCCGGCGCTGGAAGTGCAGCCCGTTGGTCAACCGGGCCAGCACCTGCACATAGCCACAGTTCCGGCCCCGGAACAGCCACAGCGCCAGCACGAAGTACACCACCAGCCGCGACGGCAACAACCGGCGGCGGACCTCGGCGGTGTCGGTCACGGCCAGCACCCGGTCCACCAGTTCCGGCGGGTACACCCGCGTCAGCACACCCACCGTCACCCGGTCCGGCAACCAGCCCTCCGGCGACAGCCCCTCACTCCCGTCATGACCCACAGGCCAAGCCTACCGACACGACGATCACTTAACCTACGGCCATTGATCCATGGACACTGGCGCGGTGGTCCGGCTTGTTAAAAGCTGACGGAAAGATCTCCTGGATCATGAGGAAGGAGATCCATCGGGAACCGGCTGGCACCGGCTTTCATGGCGGGCGATAGGGAGCGATGATAGGTACCGGACGTGCCGCGGCGAGTTCCTGATGGATCGACACAGCGTGTGCGGACGGAAGTGTGTGAATCGGCAGGAAAAGGGGGATCGCTGTGGCGGAGGAAGGGCGGAAGCCCGGCAGGGTGATGGTCGATCGGTCGGAAGGTTTCGGCGAGCGGCTGCTGGGTGTTCTGCTGGACCGGGCCCATGAGATGCCTCCGCAGTTGATCGCCCCGCTGGTCGCGGAAGAGGTGAGCAGGATCGGTGGCCGGGACGTCTCGATCCTCCTCCAGGACTACGATCAGCTGAGGCTTGCGCCGCTGCAGGGCAGGGGCCTCATGGTCGGGAAATCCGAGCCGATCGATGGCACCTCGGCAGGTAGAGCCTTCCTTCGCGCAGCTACTGTCGACGAACCGCAAGCCGATGGCGTACGGATGTTCATGCCGCTCCTGGATGGCAGCGACGAGGTGGGGGTGATGGCAGTCACCCTCGATACTGTCGATGATGACGACCGGCGCCTGCTCGGACGGTTGGCAGGCCTGGTCGCTGACATGATCGTCACCAAGAACAGCTACACCGACCGGTTCTTCCAGGCCCGGCGTCGCGAACGGATGAGCGTGGCCGCGGAGATCCAATGGTCCCTGCTGCCCCCACTGACAATGACCACTCCGCAGGTTTCGGTGGCAGGAATTCTCGAACCCGCTTACGAGGTCGCGGGTGACAGTTTCGACTACGCGCTCAACGACGACATCCTACATATAGCTGTTATCGATGCTATGTAGCTGTTCAGCTCGGTTGAGCGGGCGTCTTCCGGATCTTGTGTGGTGATCGTTCGTGTGATCGCGTGGCGGTGGGTGGTGATCCGCTAGCGTCCCGGGTGTGGACCTCGCCGGCCGGCCGACGTACGAGGATCTCATGCGCCTGCTCGCGGACCGGGACGCCACGATCGCGGCTCAGGATAGGCAGATCGCGGGGATGGCCGAGCAGCTCGCGGCGGCTACCGAACTGATCGAGCAGTTGGCCGGTCGGGTCGCCGAGCTGGAACGCCAGGCGGGGAAGAACAGCCAGAACTCGTCACGGCCGCCGTCGTCGGACGACCCGTACACGAAGGCGCCGACGCGCTCCTCGCGCACGTCCTCGGGCCGGCCGAGAGGCAAGCAGCCCGGCGCGCCCGGCCAGACCCGGAAGATGGTCGCCGACCCGGACGAGACGTTCACGATCGACCCGCCGTCCTGCGCGGGTTGTGGCGGGTCGCTGGCCGGGGCGCCGGTGTTCGCCACAGCGCGCCACCTGTGGGGTGCCAGAAGTCGGCCTGGGCCTGTGACCTGCGGGGATGCGGCCGTGCGGGGCCGGCGGCATGATGGTCAGCTATGTCCATCCGCCTGCTCTATCTGATCTTCGTTCGGGTGTGCGGCTGGCTGGTCCTCCTCGGCCGTTCGTCAGCGTCCAAGAACATCGAGCTGCTCGTGTTACGGCACGAGGTCGCGGTGCTGCGCCGTACCCAGCCCAAGCCCCGGTGGGACTGGGCAGACCGGGCGGTCCTCGCCGCACTCATCCGGCTTCTCCCCACGACGCTGCGAGCCCACCGGCTGATCACCCCTGGTACCGTCCTGCGGTGGCACCGCCGTCTGATCACACGGAAATGGACCCATCCGCAGCGGAGGGGACGACCTCCGGTCAGCGCGGAGATCGCCGCACTCATCAAGCGGTCCGCGACCGAGAACACGACGTGGGGCTACCAGCGGATCCAGGGTGAGCTCCTCAAGCTCGGCCACCGGGTGAGCGCCTCCACGATCCGCCGGGTCCTGACGTCCCTGGGTCTCCCACCCGCGCCCAGGCGGCAGACCGACACAACGTGGCGGCAGTTCCTACGTACCCAGGCCTCGACCATGCTGGCCGTGGACTTCTTCCACGTGGACTGCGCGGTGACGCTGCGGCGCCTGTACTGCTTCTTCGTCCTGGAGGTCGGCACCCGCACCGTCCACATCGTCGGGATCACCGCCCACCCCGACAGACCGTGGACCACCCAACAAATCCGGAACCTTCTCATGGACCTCGGTGACCGCGCGGCAGACTTCCGGTTCCTGGTCCGCGACCGCGCAGGGCAGTTCACCGCATCGTTCGACGCGGTCCTCGCCGACGCCGGCATCACCGCTGTCAAGATCCCGCCCCGGGCTCCCCGAGCGAACGCCTACGCGGAACGGTTCGTCCGCACCGTCCGGAACGAGGTCACCGACCGGATGCTGATCTTCGGTGAACGGCATCTGCGTACCGTCCTGGCCGACTACGCGACCCACTACAACGGACGACGACCCCACCGCGGCCGCGACCTTCAACCACCCCGGCCCGACCACCCCATCGCCGACCTGACCCAGGAACGGATCAAACGTCGGCCCGTCCTCGGCGGCCTGATCAACGAATACGAACGAGCCGCCTAAAACCCCAGGTCACCACCGGTGGCCGAGTTCTGGCACCCCACAGGCTCCCAGGGCGCGGGTGACCGACGGACTGGCCGGAACGAATTCGCACCTCAACACGGTCGTCGACGCCAGGCACGTGAGCGGCGATCAACTCGGAACCGGGAGAGAAATCCGGTGCCGAACCGCTACAGACTTTGCTGGCCCTGGCCAGTCGGCCCGAAGATCCTATTCTTCACGCTCGTGCCGACGAGGTTCGATGTGGTCCAGAAACCGCTCGATGATCTCGACCGCGTCGCGATGACCGGTATGGGTGCCGAAGGTCTCCTCAAGCGCCAGCATGCGGAGAATAGCGTTCATCATGAACAGGAGCCCGGCCGGGGACACAGCCCGTTCGTCAAGGCCATACTGTGTCCACTGCCGGGACACGGCCTCGAGCTGAGCGTCGCGGACACGCTCACCACCACGACCGATCTCACTCTGAATAGCCTTGCGATGGTTCGCGAGGGCCATGAACTCCAGGAGTAGAGCTGTCGCGGTCTTGTCGCTCGCGTACTCCCAGACCGCGCGGAGCGGCTGCTCCGTTTGGGATGCCTCGGCGAATCGTTCGAGGATGCGGTCCGTTCCGCTCCGCAGCAGCGCCACGAAGAGATCATCGAGGGTGGGGAAGTAGTACTGCACGAGGCTCGCGGCAACGCCGGCGCGGGCCGCGAGACCTCGGTAGGTGACGGCGGCATAGCCGTGCTCAAGCATGAGCTGCTGCGCGCTGTTCAACAGCAGCGTTCGCGTCCTGGACGTCGTCGACCCGACACGACGGGAGGATGCCACCAGCTGCCTCCTCGTCGCCGCTCCATCCGCTCACCAGCGAAGGTATCTCCTGACGCCGCGGGTCCGATCCCGCGGGTCCCGGACGGGACCACGAGTAGTCGGCAGCCCGGTGGCACCGCAATCAGTATCGTCCGCGGTCGGGCGGGCTGCTGGCCGACAGCCACTCGCTACAGCCGGACGCCTGCCTCGGCTGGACCGGCCGGCGAGTCAGGGGTGTCCGTGCTCACCGGCGCAACCCTGGTGATCATATTCCGCTTCGCTCATCGCTGGTGGCGCCGGCAGCGGGGAGCGAAGACCGCTGCGGCACCGGGCCTCCTGCATGGAACCGTTCAGCTGCCCACGTCCACCGTCCGGCGGATCATCGGGTCGTGCTGCTCTGCGGCCGGAATCCGGTCACGGCTGGCCACTGAAACCCGCACATCATAGATCCCAATGCTGCCACCAGAGCGCATCCTTGGCTACCTAGCGCAACACAGCCTTATCAGCCACCCGGTGCCCGTGTTGCTCGCGGCCTTGTCGCCCCGCCTGCTCCGGGGTCGCCGGCCAGCTCGCTGACGGCGTGGTGCTGTGGATGGCCCCGCTACGGGCGATCGAGACCCACGTGGCGCCGAAGGTGCACGCCGCGGCGGCCACGGCGGGCCGCCCGGCCCCGCGCATCGTCGCCGGGCTCCCCGTCGCCGTCCACGACGACCTCGACGAGGCCCGCGCCGCCACGGCAGCTACCGCCGCAGGTTACGGGAGCCTGCCCAACTACCAGCGCATCCTCAGGATCGGCGGGGCCTCCACCGCGACCGAGGCTGCCATCGTCGGCGACGAGGCCTCCGTACGCGGCCAGCTCCACAGCCTGATCGACGCTGGCGCCACCGACATCTGGGCCAACGTGGTCCCGGTGGGCGACACGCGGGAAGCACGGGCGGCCTCCCGACGCCGCACCACAGATCTACTCCGCGAGCTCCTCGACCAGGACTAAGAGCGTGTCTTGTGTGGCGGCTGCGGGTACATATCTGATCATGGATGTGATGGAGAGCAGCCTCGCTCTGCGGCTGGTCCCGGACGATCTGTGGGAGCTGGTGGAACCGCTGCTGCCCCGGTTCGAGACCCGCCACCAGGGTGGTGGGACCGCGCCGATCGAGGATCGGGCGGTGTTCACTGCGGTGGTCTACGTGCTGACAGCGGGGTGCGCCTGGCGGCATCTGCCCGCCGAGTTTGACGACTGCGCCGTGACACTGCGGCGCCTGTACTGCTTCTTCGTCACTGGATGCCTGGCTACGTGCCCATCCCGGCGTTCAGGTGGTCTGCCGGGACGGCTCCGGGACGTGCGGGCGTGCACGGGTTGCGTGATTACGACTGGTCCGCGGTGAGGCGAGGCGACGGGAGCGGTGGGTCTTTCGCCGGGTTTTGTGTCGCGCCAGTTCAGTCAGCGGTCGAGAAGGTGAGGCCCGGGAGGTTGGCGTGTCGGGTGTCTGGGCGGTTCACGGGCGGGCTCGGGCGAGGATGCGGGTGAGCCAGCGGCTGCGGGCGGTGAGGGTGTCGGTGGCAAGGGCGGTGTGGGGGGCGAATTCCTCGAAGCCGTGAACTCCGCCGGGCCAGACGTGGAGTTCGGCGTCGCCGCCGCAGGCCCAGATGGTGGAGGCGAAGGCGACGTCTTCGTCGCGGAAGAGGTCAACGGAGCCGACGTCGATGAAGGTGGGTGGGAGTCGGGAGAGGTCGGTGGCGCGGCCGGGGGCGGCGTAGGTGGTGACGTTGTCGGTACCGACGCGGTCTCCGAGCAGCATGCGCCATCCGGTCTGGTTGCTGCTCCTGGTCCAGGACAAGTCGGCGGTCATGCGGGACGACGGGGTGTGCATGCGGTCGTCGAGCATCGGGCACAGCAAGAGTAGTCCGGCAAGGTCGGGGCCGCCGTGGTCGCGGGCGCGGAGCGCGGTGCCGGCGGCGAGGCCGCCGCCGGCGCTGCTGCCGGCGAGGATCAGCGCGTGGGGATCGATGCCCAGTGTCTGGGCGTGTTCAGCGACCCAGAGCAGTGCGGTGTAGCAGTCGTCGAGGGGTGCGGGATCGGGGTGTTCGGGAGCGAGTCGGTATTCCACCGATACGACGGTCGCGCCGGTGGTGACGGCGAGCCGGAGCGCGGGCATCGCGCTGAAGCGGTCGCCGGTGGCCATCCCGCCGCCGTGTATCCAGAGGATTCCCGGGCCGGCGGCGGTGTGGTCGTGGAGGGTGAAGACCGATAGGACGATCGGTGTTTCGGGGCCGGCGATGGTGTGCTCGTGTTCAGTGACCGGGAACAGGTTGAGGAGGTCGTCGCGGCCCGGGACGGTGAAGGCGCGGGTTTGTGGAAGGGTTTCCTCGGTCAGCGTCATGGGAGAAACCCCGCCGAAGTAGCGGTCGACGATGTCGCGCCATGCGGCGCCGCAGTCGGGGTCGGTGGGCGGTGCCGGAAAGTCGGGTGCGCTCATGGAAACCTCACGGTCGGTGCCGGCGGGTGCTGCTGGGCCGGCAGCGGTGGTCCGCCGGTGCGGTGGGCTGTTTCACGCGTCGGTGGGGCCGGCGGCTGCGGTGAGCCAGTGGGTGATCCGGTCCAGGCTGCGCTCGCCGGGGGCCTCGAACGGAATGTTGAGGTGTCCGTGCTCGGCGTCTGGTTCGACCTCGACGGTGACCGGGACGCCGGCCGCGCTCAGTTGCGCGGCGTAGGTTTCGCCGGATGCACGCAAGTAGTCCGCGTGCGCGTTGAGAATGTAGACGGGTGGCTGGCCGGAAACGTCGCCGTTGCCGGCGAAGGCGTAGGGGTCGGCGAGGATGTCGTGGGGGCCGGTGAATTGGCGGGTGAAGTCGGCGACGATGTCGGCGGTCACGGCGGTGTCGGTCAGGTGGGCGGTCGCGGTGCGCAGGTCGTCGTTCAGCGGCGGTAGTTGGGGATGGACGATCGGGTAGGCCAGCAGCAAGGACGCCGGGGCGGGGCCGGCGCCGTCACGGAGGCGTTTTGTCATTCCCGCGGCGAGGTTCGCGCCGGCGCTGGCGCCGCCGAGGTGCAGGTGGGCTGGTGTGGCTCCCATCTCGTCGGGGTGGTGTGCCGCCCACTGCCAGGCGGTGAGGACGTCCTGACAGGGCACCGGGTAACAGACGCCGTGCAGACACTTGTGGTAGTCGACCGACAGGACTGGGATGCCGCGGGCGGCCAGGGCCAGCCCGATCCAGTTCGCTTCGGGCATGTCCAGGTCACCGCCTACATAGGCGCCGCCGTGGATCCAGACGAGCGCCGGGCCTGCGCCGCCGTGGGGGCTCCGGTAGTGCCGCGCGGCGATGTCGCCGTGGGCGCCGCTGATGGTGATCTCACGGGTCTCGACCACGGCGAGGCTCGGGTAGTGGGCGGTGAGCGCCGCAGTGTCGGTTCCTTTCGGCATGCGTGCGGCCACCAGCTCCGGGTGGGTCTCTAAGACACTGACGTAGTCGGCGAATGGTGAACGGCGCGCAGCGGGTGACACGGATCCTCCGGCGATGATCGGGGGGCGGATGGTGATCGGCCGCCGGCTCCGGACGCGGGCAGCGGCCCCGCACCGTTGCGCTGGCTCTCACCGTTTGGCGGGGGCGACGGTTAGTGATGCGGTGTGGTCACAGTGTCGCGGGCGGCTGTTGTGGGCCGCGGCGCGGTCTGGGGTGCCGGCAGGGTCACGGGGTCGGGGTCGGGGTCGGGGTCGGGGCCGGTGAGGTCGCGGCCGGTGTCGGGGTCCAGCAGGCGGTCGGCGAGCAGGGCGATGTCGTGGGACTGGCGGGCCATCCAGAACCGTAGGAAGCCGGTCAGGGAGTACCGCAGGAAGATCGCGGAGCCGACGACGGCGGCGGTCACGGCGGCCAGGCCCAGGGTGATGGCGTCGCGTTGCACCAGGGGGTCGCGGGTGGTGTGGGACAGAAAGTAGGCCGACACGGCCAGTGCAGCTCCCAGCAGCATCAGGACTGTGCCGAGACGTAGCCAGGTCTTGGGACGCCCGGCGGCCGGGTCGGGGATCTCGAGGTCCGCCAGTTCGCGGACGAAGCGGTCCGCGCGCGCGCCGGTCGGTGTCATACGGAACTCCCCAGGTAGAGGGCGGACAGGTCGGTGCGCAGGCTGTCGGGAGGGCCAGCCCGTTCGATCCGGCCGCGGACCAGAACGGCGGCGTGGTCGGCGATGCCCAGGACAGCGGCGGCGAACTGTTCCACGATCAGCACGGCGACGCCGTCGCGGGCGATCTCGGCGACCTGGTCGTAAAGTCGGCCGACGACCAGGGGTGCCAGGCCCATGGACAGCTCGTCGAGCAGGAGGACAGCGGGGTCGGTGGCCAGGCCCCGGGCCAGCGCGAGCATCTGCTGCTCGCCACCGGACAGGGTCCCGGCCGGCTGGCCGGGTCGCTGACCCAGGACCGGGAATCGGCTGTAGGCGATTTCCTCGATCTCTTCGCGGGACCGGCCTGTGAAGGTCATCATCAGGAGGTTGTCGCGGACCGACAGGTTCGGGAACACGCCGCGACCTTCGGGGATCAAACAGATCCCGGCGCGCGCCAGGTCACGGGCGCGGGCCCCGGTCATGTCCCGCCCGCCGACCATCACCGTGCCCGACGCGACCGGGTGAACGCCCGCGGCGACCCGCAGGGTGGTGGTTTTCCCGGCGCCGTTCGGGCCGAGGAGAGCGACGATCTGACCGGGCTGGGCGGAGAGGTCGACGCCGTGCAGGACGGTGATCCGGCCGTAGGCGGCGCGGACGTCGGACAGCGCGATCAGCGGCCCTGTGCCCGCCGGGGGGTGGAGGTCCGGTCTGGCGTTCATACGTCCCCCAGGTAGGCGGCGAGGACGGCGCCGTCGCGGCGGATCTCTTGGGGCGGGCCGACGGCGATGACACGGCCGAGGTCCAGGACGTGCACCGTGTCGCAGACGTCCATGACGAGGTCCATGTCGTGTTCGACGAGGACGACGGTCGCGCCGTCGGCGGCCAGGGATCGCAGCAGGGCGGCGAACCGGGCGGTTTCGTCGTGGTCCTGTCCGGCGGCGGGCTCGTCGAGCAGCAGGAGCGTGGGTCGCACGGCCAGGGCCCGGCCGACCTCGACCAGCCGGCCGATCCCGGTGGGCAGGCTGTCGGCGGATTGGTCAGCGATCGCGGTCAAGTCGAGGCGGCCCAGGATGTCGGTGACGGCGCGGGCCGCGCGGCGGCGGTCGGGTCCCAGTTCGGCGGCGACGAGCAGGTTGTCGCGGACGCTGAGCCGGCCGAACAGTTCCAGGCGTTGGAACGTGCGGGCCAGGCCGTGGCGGGCGCGGCGGGACGGGCCTAGCCGGGTGACGTCGCGGCCGTCGAGCAAGACTTGCCCGGCCGACGGTCGACGTAGCCCGGTCACGACGTCGAACAGGGTGCTCTTGCCGGCGCCGTTGGGCCCGATCAGGCCGGTGACCTGGCCGGGGTCGGCCGTGAGGTCGACCCTGGCCAGGGCTTGATGGCCGCCGAAGGTGACCGTGACGCCTCTAACCTCGAGCGATGCCACGGGCCAGCGCCTCCTCGTCGTCCTCGCGCCACGGCCGCCGGACGCCCCACCATTCGACCGGGACGTCCGCCTCGACGACGGCCGGCCGCCGGCTGGCGACGTAGCTCTGCGCGATGAGTCCCACGACCAGGGAGGTCGCGAGGAATGCCCCGCCGCTAACGAGGCCGGTCATGGTGAGCAGCCACGGCACGGCGATCCCGGCGACCAGCAGCGCCACGGCGATCGGCTCCCCGAAGGTGGGATCCCAGCGGCGCCGCAGTTCGGGGAGCACGCCGTCGGGGTTGCGGCCCAGGCCGACGCCGGCCAGTCCAGGTAGCAGCGCGACGACGTTCGTCAAGGACGGGGCCAGCGCGACGAGCCCGTTGATGGGCGCGACGTAGGCGGTGCCGGTGAACAGGCCGGTGCCGACCCAGGTCAGCCCGCCGACCACGGCGATCAGGAAGATCGGCAGACCGGCGACGAAGTTGAACTGGTCGGCGGTCACCGACCGTTCCTGCATGGCGTAGAGCGCCCCGCCCAGTCCGGCGATTCCGGCCGACAGCGCGAACACCGCGACCCGGGCGATCAGCAGGTTCCCGCCCAGCGTGGCGTAGGCGGCCTCACTGTCGCGCAGGGCGATCAGACGGCGGCCGAACCGGCTCCGGCGCAGCAACGCCACCCCGAGCGAGGCGAGAGCGAGACAGACCGCGGCGAAGATGACGAGACGTTGTCCGCTCTCGAAACGGACACCGAACAGTCGCGGCGCGGCAGCCTCCACGGAGCCCTGGTCGAACAGGGAGATTCGTACTCCGAGCAGGTCGAAGGCGGGCAGGGTGAAGATCCACCGGTCGAGGACGACCGCGACGGCCGCGGTGCCCAGGGCCAGGTACACGCCCGAGAGCCGTAGGACGGGCACGGCGATCAGGGCGCCGACCGTCGCCGCGACACCGATCGCGGCGCCGAGTGCCCACAGGTCCCCGTGGCTGCCGAGGTGGCCCCAGACGACGGCACCGACGCCGGCCAAGGACAGCTGGCACAGCGAGATCTGGCCGGCGTACCCGGCCAGCGGCACGAACGACAGGCCGACGACCCCGAGCGAGAAGATCGGCCCGTAGGTGATGAGGTCGGCCTCGCCCATCACCGACGCGAGCAGCACCCCGAACAGGACCGTCACCGCGCCGAACGCGGCCGTCCCCCGCAGCGAGGGTGTCGGCACCGGGCGCAGCCGCTGGTCGCGGCCGCGTAGCCGCCGGTGGGGGAACACCAGCAGCGCGACGAACAGCAGCAGGGCCGGGGCGGCCAGCCGCAGGCCGGGCAGGTAGGCGTTCTGGGGCAGGTAGCCGGCCAGGTAGCTCTCGGTGCAGCCGACCACGACGGCGCCGGCGAATGTGGCCGGCAGGCTGCGGAGCCGTCCGAAAACCGCCGCCGTGTAGGCGCTGACGATCAGCAGGGACAGCTGGACGGCGTCCAACGCGACGTTCGGCGCGATGAGGATCCCGCCGACCGCCGCGAGCTGGGTCCCGAGGATCCACGCGATCCGGTTGGCGCGCAGCGGATCGGCTCCGGTGAGGCCGACCAGGCCGCGGTCGTCGACGGTGGCCCGCATCTCGGCGCCGAACCGCGTGCGATACAGCAAGATCCGCAGGCCCACCGCGATCATCACGGCGACGATCATGATGATCGTCTGGTGCCAGGTGAGGGTGGCCGGCCCGAGGTGCAGCGGTGCACGGTCGGCGAAGAACGTGGACAGCGTGCGCGGCTCGTTGGGGTTCCAGATCCACTGTGAGACCGCGATGAGGCCGCTGAGCATCGCGACCGTCATGACCAGCCGTTCGGTCTCGCCCAGGCTCTGCACCGGTCGCAGGATGAACCGCTCGACCAGCAGCCCGAAGGCGGGGGCCAAGACGAGCAGGACCACGGCCAACGCGACCGGTACCGGCACGCCCCAGCCTGCGGTCAGCTGCCAGTAGGCGAACGCGGCCATCATCCCGGCCGCTCCGTGGGCGAAGTTGAACACGCCGGTGGTGGTGTAGGTCAGGACCAGGCCGCTGCCGATGACCGCGTAGATCGCGGCGGTGCTGAGCCCGACGATCCCGAAGGCCAGGAACTGGTCCATTACGTGAGGTCGCTGAGGCTCTTGCCGACGTCGGCCAGCGTCGTCGGCCGGCCGTAGTCGCTGGTGAGCCGGTACGGGGCGTCGCCGCACCGGTAGGCTCCGTCGTTGGGCTGGAACGCGGCGGGCTGCCAGCCGGACGGGGTCAGCTGCTCGACGTTGAAGCATGCCAGCGGCGTGTCGGCGCCGGACAGGTCGATGGGGGCGGTCAGGCCGCCGCCGGTCCACGCGGTCTGTGTGCGGGCCGCGTCGTAGACGCAGCGGCGGGTCACGGTGTCGCTGCAGCTGGCGGCGGACTCGGCGAACACCAGCCAGGCCGAGAAGGCGCGCAGCACGGGCAGGGTGACCTTGGCCGTCGGCTCGTACTTGGCGAACAGGTCGAGGACCTGCTGGGTCGCCGGATTGGCCGACGCCCGCTCCAGTGGGTAGGTCCCTCCCAGGTCGGCCAGATTGTTCTGGGCGGCGGCGGACGTGCCCAGCAACTCGAGGAAGGCGGGGCTGTAGGCGTTGCTGTTGGCGTCGATCCAGTCGGGCTTGTAGTCGATGGTGGTCAGGACCTGCTCGAGCTTGGCCAGGTCCCGGTAGTCGCCCAGGAACACCAGGCCCCTGACCCTCTTGTTCTTGATGGCCTGGGCATACGGGGTCCAGTCCGAGACGCCGACCGGTGGGTAGAGGTCGTTGTAGGTGATCGTCGCACCGGTAGCGCTGAGCCCCTCGGCCAGCTCCGCGGCGATGGTCTTGGTCAACGGGAGATCGCCGGCGATGATGCCGACCGAGCTCGCCGAGTCCGGGTAGGCCTCCGTGAGCAGCCACCGCTGGTAGGGAACGTAGGGGTTGTACGAGTGTCCGCCGCCGGAGGTTTCGACCTGCAGGTCGGAGCCGATGTTCGCGACCTCCACCGCCTGGGCGGGGAAGGCCGGCAGCAGGCACGACAGGCGGTCTTCGACGCCCGTGCCGTCGAAGGCGGCGCCGCCTCCCACGATCGCGAAATCCTCGTCGCAGGATTCGAGCATCCGCTGCTGCACCTGGAAAATCCGGCTGTCCCGGGTGGTCGCGACGAGCTTTCGTCCGTTGATGCCGCCGGCGTCGTTGCACCACGACGTGAACACCTTCGCGGCGTCGACGAACTCCGGGTTCTTGGTGAAGCCGACATCGGTGAAGACACCGACATTGATGTTCTGCGCGGTGACGCCCTGGGCGGGCGATCCGGTCGGTGTACCGGGCCCACAGACGCCCTGCAACGAACCGAAGTCGCCGGAAGCGGCCTGCGTGGCCGAGGTCGCAACGTCGCCGCCGACCTCGTTGTTCGAGCCACTACGACCGCATCCGACGACCACTAAAGCCACGACGACAAGGGCTACGAGAGGTGTCTGCGGTCTCACGACGCGTCTGCCCATGCTGCTGCGCCGCCGGCGCCGGCGGACCGAAATCCTCCGCCGCGCAGGCGAACGCCACCTGGACCGGGAACGTCGTGACAAGCCGTCAGCGACTGTTCTCATCGCCTCTCCTCACCTCGGGCCCGACGATTGCAGCCCAGAGGGCACCGACGGGAAACGGACCGGCGACCCGGCCCTGGCTTGTGCCCAAGGCCACTCTGACCCCGGCCCGGCGAAGCGTAGAGAGAAAACCGAGCGACGTCTAGGTTTTCGAGGACGGTGCGGCGAGGCAGCCGTCGAACAAAGCGAGGTAATCGGCCAGGGCAGCGACCAAGTCGATCTCGTCCGGGGCAAGCAGCCACTGGGCCTGCAAGCCTTCGAAGACCGCCAGCAGATGGGCCGCGGCGAGGTCCGGCGCGGACCCGCGGGGGAAGCGGCCGGCGCGCTGTTCCGCCGCGAGTCCCTCCGCCAGCGTCTGGCGGACCCACCGGTTTCGCTCTCGGAACCAGGCGTGCGCCGGATGGTCGGCGTCGAGACTCTCCCCGGCGAGCTTGCTGTGCAGGCGTGCCAGCTCGGGCCGCGCCACTATCCGCCGACCCACCTCGAGCAGGCGCTCGCTCCAGCTCGTCGCCACGTCGTCGTCCGCCGCCGTGGCGCCCAGCCAGCCGGCCTCCTCGACATCGCGCCGCCGTAGGACCTCCACCAGCAGGTGTTCCTTGCTCGGGAAGTGGTGCAGGACGCCCGCTTCGCTCAGACCCACCTGCCGGGCGATCGTCGACAGCGAACCGCCGCGGTAGCCCTGCGCCGCGAAGACCTCCACCGCGACCCGCAGGATCTCCTCCCGCCGAGCGCGGCCCTTCACATAACTGCCCCTGGTACCCGGTGTCGCCACGGGGCTCAGGCTAGCCCAGTGACCGGCCGACCCCGACGCAAAACCTAGCTCCCGCCCGGTTTTTGTTCTAGGCTGCCCGGCGGCGGCTATCCATGCCGATGCCCGTCACGGTGGTCTCCGTCCTGAACCGCGCCGCGGGCGTCGGAAGCAGCCGACCGAACCCGACGCCGGACGGCGACACTCCCGCCGCTCCGGCTGACTCCTCCGTAAGGAACGCAGACGATGGCCGACGCCGCGCACAGTCCCGAAAGCCGGGCCGAGGATCTTATCCAGATCATGACGATCGAAGAGAAGGCCCAGCAGGTCACCGGCCTGATGGCGATGGGCCTCATCGGCATCGACGACCTGATCCCGACGCAGGCCGACCGCCTGCTCGGCGGCGGGATCGGCCACCTGGCGATGCTCGGGATGGCCGGCCAGGCGCTGTTGCGTTCGGAGGAAGCAGGGCATGCCAGGGGCCCGGTGAGCAGTGGTCAGACGGCCTGGGCGAGTTCGATGAAGGGTGTAGTTCTCGCCAAGTGACTTGATCATGTCGGTGTGTAGGTTTCGGCGAACTTGCTGTGATGGTTGCGGTGTTGTTCCTGGTCGAGGTGGTAGGCCCAGTAGGCGTCGGAGTCGCCGTTGGTGACGACGGCGCGGAGAAGGAGGACGGCTTCGGTGCCGTCGAGGCCCCATCTCGCTCCGGTGATGTCGAAACGGTCCTTGACCAGGTGTCGGCAGGAGCCCTCGACGACGCCGGTCGCGATCGCCCAGCCGTTCGCGAGCGCGAGGTCGTAGCGCAGGTAGGAGGCCTTCGCGTCGAGGTAGTCGGCTGCGGTGTCGGCGCCCTTGCGCTCCCGGGCGTCGTAGTGGTTGCGGGTCGCGCGGCGGCGGAAGCCGGAGGCGATCGCCTTTGCCCGGCCGGCGAGCACGCCTCGGGCCTGCGCGCGGACCCAGTCCTCCGCGTCGGGGTCACCCTTGTCGAAGAACGACCAGGCCGCGGTCCAGATGTATTCGAGGACGTGGACGAAGTCGACCACGATGGTGACCGCCGCCTTGCGGCGTGTCGCCTCGGTGTGGATCGCCTCGATCTGGGTGTTGTTCCCGTCGACGAGCACGACCCAGGTCCGCTGGTGGTGGGGGTCGCGCCGTTCGGCCTCATCGAAGCCGGCCGTGATGACGGTGGCGATGTCGTCGACAACGGAGGCGGTCAGCCACTTCCCGGTGGCCTTCGGCCCGTCCGCCCGTGGCCGCGGTGTCTCGTCGGCCCCGGCCTTCGAGCGGGGACGGCGGGCGATGACGTCGTCGACGGTGCGCGGCGCCGGGTGATGTCGTGCACGACCGCGATCTCGGCCATCCGTTTGCGGTTGGCCTTCTCACCCGGAGACAGGCGGGTGGACAGCCGGTGGGTGGCCGCCCCGGCGGCCTTCGCGGTCGCCGGGCGCAGCGCTTCGGGACGCATGACGATGCCCTTGCCATCGAACTGGAGGACCAGCAGCCGACCGGCGGGGCTGATCTCGGGCCGCGCCTGGGCGTAGAAGGCATCAACGTCGGCGGCCAGGCCGCGGACGAGCTCGACGGCGAGCCGTTTGCCCAGGACCTGGCCGGTCGCGCGGGCGACCGCGTCGACCGCGTCGTCGAACGAGCCCCGGGTCACCTCCAGGGCGAGCCTGCGCGCGAGCGTGTGCGAGTACAGCCCCGCCGGCAGGTTCAGCGCCGCATCCGCGGGATGCAGGTTGCCCACTCCCGCCGCGCGGTAGGCGTGGCGGCTGACCGTGACCTGCCCGAACTGGGACACCAGCCGCCGGTCATGGCCGCGCTCGGTCCGGGTACGGGTCACACCGTCGGCGCCGACCGGCGGCGGGTCAGCCCGCTCCTCCTCACGTGCCCGCAGGTCAAGATGGCCCTGGAACAGCGCCCGCAGGACCTCGCGGCCATGCCGGTCGATCAGTTCCTCGACCTCGTCGTGCCTGCCAGAGCGAGCCTCCGCACCGGCGAGCAGCGCCTCGAGCGCGAAGTACCGCACTCTGGCCTCGGTGAACGGGCCCGCCGGCGGCGGCACGGCCGGCTCCTCGTACCCTGACACGCAGGCTCCTTCTTGCTGTCACGTCCCACTGGTTTCGTCACCACGGAACGTAGCGAGAAGGAGCTTCTTCCTTGATCAATAGCAGCACGCCGCCCAGAGATCATTAGCGCAACGATCTCACTCAGCCGGAACTACACCCGTCGGATATCACGATCGGCGGCTACGGCGCCGTCGCACACGTATAAGGGTCTGTCCAGTTAACGGCTCTGTCGCAGATCCGGTGGTAGCCGATCCGAGTAGTTACGCCACGATGCGTCATGGTTGGCGTGGATGGCCTTGTGGCGGTGGTGTTTTCGGGGTTGGCGCCGCTTGTCGTGGAGGACGTGGCGGATGAAGGCTACCGGGTCCGGGTCCGGGTCCGGGTCCGGGTGAGGGCGCGGACGCCGGACGCGCCGACCGCCTGCCCGGCGTGCGGTGCGTTCACGGCGCGAGTGCACGGCTTTCACGAGCGGACGGTGGCGGACGTGCCGTTGGACGCTCGCCGTGTGATCATGATCGTGCGGGTCCGTCGCCTGGTCTGCCCGACACGCGGGTGCCGCCAGACATACCGTGAGCAGGTCCCCGGGGTGCTGGAACGTTGCCGCGTCTGGATAACGGGTGACGAAATCGAACACCTGCCCGTCGGCCACAGACCGACCCTCCTCCTCATCAGCGCCAGCGTCGGTGTTCTCCGTGGTGTGGAACGATCGTGCGTGTTCAAGCCGACTTCAACGCAACCGATGTTCGAAGGGAGAGCTATGGCGCATCCGGTAGACGACGACCTCCTCCCGATCGACCAGGTCGCCCACCGCGTCGGGCTGAGTGCCTCATTGATCCGGTACTACGAGCAGCGCGGCCTGATCGACCGCGCGGTGCAGGCCGCTGGCGGCCGCTGGTATCGCCCAACCGAGATCCGCCGGCTGGCCGTCATCCGCTACTGGCGGAGGGCCGCCCTCATCAGCCTGGACGACATCGCCGACCTGCTGCTTGCCGACCGTCCCCATCCGGCATGGAAGCAGATGATCGAAGCACAGATCCAATCCCTACAGGTCAAGGCCGATCGGCTTCTCGCGGCCCGCGAACTACTCGAACACATCCTCGATCACCACGGCGACGCCCCACCGGAGGGCTGCCCCCGCTACGAGGCGCTCATCTGGTCCAGCGACGTACCCGCGAGCCACCACCACCACGACCGCCGTCCCGGCTCGCCCCCCGTGCCAGAACGACCATGAGGAGACCACCGGACAAGAAAGAGAACGCCCGCCAACATCGGACCGGCCAGATATCACCGCGAATCGCCGGGCAGTGGCCCAGGCCACGGCGATGGTCCGACTCGCCCGGCGATGACATGGGCGGGTGCGGGATGATCGGATCTGCCCCGGGGGGTGGTCTGGACTGTGGAGAGTGTGTGACGTGACGACCTCGACAGCACCGGTGAAGACGGCTCCTGGCCGGCCGCGGTTGACCGGCCCGCAGGCCGCGGCCGCCCGCCAGCTCGTCACGTTCGCCGCCGCCCTGCCGGTCAGCCCCGACGCCCAAGTCCTGGCACTCACGATCGCGGCACGCGCCGTGCGGGACGGGGAAGCGAACCTGACCAGCATGGACCTGCACCGCTACTCCCACCCCGCCGGTGTACTCAACGAACTGGCCGGGGCCGGGTGGATCAGCGGGGAATTGGACCGGATCATCGATGCCGACCCGGCGGAGACGTTCCGCGTCCAGGCGCCCGGGTTCACCGAGCTGGTGGACCCGCCGATGGGCACGCTGATGCGCAGCCGCGTGTCGGGGTGGATCAGCCGCACCCTCGCCACGAAACCGTTGAAGAAAACCGGGCCCACCACCCGGCTGGCCGCGCTCGCCCTGGTCCTGCACGCCAACCCCACCACCGGCATCGGCACCCTCCCCGACGACCTGCCCGGGCAGGTCGTCACTGACCTGACCCCCGCGTGGATCAGCCTCCAGGCAGACGGGGGCTACCAGCTGTCCGAGAGTGCCGCCGGCTGCCTGCCCACCGGCTGACGGTTCCACGCGCCGTGGCGGCTATCGCGGTACGCGGGGCGCGAACGGCAACGAGCCAGCCACGCCACCCCACCCACGATGTCGTTTTGGGGTTTAGCCCGACCGGACACGGCGGGCCGAGCCGAATGTACGATCAACCGTGCCGGCTGGGGTCGGCCGAGGGGATCACGCCGTGAAGACCGGACGCACGACACGGCCGACGTCGCGGCACCGGTTCCGGCGCCTGTGCCGGTTCGCGGTCCTGCTTCTCGCCGCGGCTGCGGCCTTGGTCGGCCAGGCCGGGGTGGCTTCGGCGCACGCCACCCTGGAAAGCTCCATCCCGGCTGACGGCGCCACAGTCGACGACGCCCCGAGCGAGGTGCGGTTGGTCTTCTCGGCGGCGCCGCTCAGCGTCCTATCGGTGACTGTGACCGCTCCCGACGGGTCGATCATGTCGACCGGAGATCCGGTGCAGGACGGGGCGGAGGTCTTCCAGGCACTCGGCCCGTTCACCGCCACCGGTGACTACGGCCTGCACTACTCTGTGATCTCCGAAGACTCGCACGCGGTCGGGGCGTCGCTGAGGTTCACCTTCACCGGTACCCCCGCAGCCGTGCCCGCCACCTCGGCCGGCAACGAGCCGGAAGAAGGTTCGGACGACGGGCGCGGCGTCGGCGGCGTCGTCCTCGGCGCCGGCATCGTGCTCGCCGTGCTGGTGTTCGGGGTGCTGCGGCTGCGCCGCCGGGACTGACGGGGCTGGGGCCAGCCACCGGACCCCTCTACGATCAGCTCGCACCGGATCAGCGCTATATCCCATCGTTCCACGATGTCGTTTTGGGGTACACGCCAGAATGATCGCCTCCTCCACCTCGGTCATCGCCTCCTGCCACGCGGACCGGAACGGGGAAGGCCGGTCACCGTCGTACACGTGCTGGTGCGTGGCGGGCTATATGGCTGCTGGCGAGGACGCTGCGGGCGGTGGACGGCCTCTCGGCGGCCAGGCGCAGCGCGGTGGCAGCGGCGAGTAGCAGCGTCGGCGGTGCGGGACCGTACCCTGATGGCGGTCATCGAGGCCGGCTACGCGGTCGACGCCGACCTGGGGTCTGAGGTGACCGGTGCGGACTGTTCGGGTGAGGGGAACTGTTCCGCGTCCGGTAAGGACGGCAACGAGAGTTCGGGCTCGTGGATCCCGTAGAGCCCCGGGAGAGTGAGGCGGACGTGTGGGGGTCGGTCCCTGGCGTGGTGCGGCGAGCGATCGAGCGGCATGTCGGCACGGTCACCTCGGCGACAGCCGTCGACGGCGGGCAGAACAACGACCTCGCCGCCGTCGTGCACGGCGGCGTGAGCGGGCCGGTGTTCGTGAAGGCCGTCCGTGGGACCAGCCGGCCGATGCGCTGGCTGCGGAACGAGATCACGGCCGGGATGCTCGCCGACGGCATCGCCCCGGCCGTGATCTTCTCCGAGGAGGTGGAAGCCGACGACCTGTGGCTGATCGTCGGCTTCGAGTACCTGCCCGGCCGGCCCGCTGACCTCACCCCCGGCTCGGTGGACCTCGCGGTGGTGGGCAGGACGCTGGACCGGATCAGCGCTCTGCCCGCTCCCGGGATCCGCGGGTTGCACGCGCGGTGGACGGTGCCGGACTGGTGGAGCCGAGTGCGTGATGCCGCCCCGGATGTGGCCGCCGGGTGGGATGTGGAGCGGATGGACCGGTGGACGGCGCTCGCGCCTGCGGCGGTCGAGGGCGACCGGCTCGCGCACACCGATCTGCACGCCGATCAGTTCATCCTCGGCCCGGACGGTGCGGTCCACGTGATCGACTGGGGGTGGCCGGCCGCGGCCGCGCCGTGGGTCGACACGGCGTTCCTGGTGATCCGGCTCATCGACGCTGGGCACTCCCCGGCGGCTGCGGAGGCGTGGGCGGCGCAGCGGCCGGGCTGGACGCCGGACGACGATGCTCTGACTGCGTTCGCCGCGTTTGTGGCCGGTCTGTGGACGTACCGGGCGGTCACCGACGGAGCGGCCGGGCCGTGGGTCCGAGCCGCCCGTGACTACGCAGCGTGGAGAGCCGGGGTCGCGGTCAGCTGAATCACAGCGTCGCCTGCCGTATCGCGCCGCGGGACCACATTGCGGCCCGCGGTCCATGCGTGCTCCCGTGGGATGCCACGGCGGTCTGACTCGTCCCGTAACCGGAACCAGGTGTTCCACATGGAACACCCCCGCAGAGTGCGACGGCGCGACATCCCTTGTAGCAGAGTGGCTTTGGGTGCGACGCGGGGTGCGACGGATCGCGGGGGCTGTCGCACCCCGGCTCTTGGAATGCAACACACCCACCGCGAGACCGTCTACAGCTACCTGCGCACCGTGGCCCGTGTTACCTGGCTCATCGGCTGGGCCCACGGCCATGTGAAGTACCGCCGGCAGCTGTCCGCCTGCGGGGGGATCGCTCCGATCCTCGCCTGCCACGGTTGCTCTATCCTGACCTCTACAGATCAGCTAGTCGCGGTAGGGACCGTCCTTACGGACGGCCCCCCGCACAGATCCCAGCGAGCGGAACTACCGCACTGGGCTCCTGCCTCGGGTACTGGCGTCGAGCCGAACGGTAGGCAGGGGATGTCGGACCTTTGCGGTCGGTAGCCACCTGTTCGCGATGGGCCCCATCCGTCCCCAGTTCAGGTACCCGCGCTGGCTACGGCGCGATAGCGCCTTGTGCCAGGTATGGAGCACCTCGTAGCGGAAGGATGCCGTCGCGTTCATGTTGCCTGGCACGGCATAGTAGTTCAGGTGGCCGTTGACCACGCTGCGCAACCATTGCCCCTGAACGGGGGTGGGTAGGTGACTACGCCGCTTCGCTTCGATCTTGATCTCGCGTAGCTTCGCCGCCATCCGCCTCTTGTCGGTGACCCGCCGCACCCAGAAGTAGCCCCGCTTGCCCGTCGCGCAGATGTGCGTGAAGCCCAGGAAGCTGAACGTCTCGGGTCTGCCCTGCCCGCGCCGCGACCGGTTCCGGACGGTGAACCGCCCGAACTCGATCAGCCGGGTCTTGTCGGGATGCAACTCCAGGCCGAACTTCGCGAACCTCTCCCGAAGATCGACAAGGAACCGCCGCGCGTCATCCTCGTACTCGAAGCCGGCGACAGCGTCGTCAGCAAAGCGCACGGTGATCACGTCACCGCACGCGAAGTGATTCCGCCACCACCGCACCCACAGGTCGAAGACGTGGTGCAGGTACACGTTAGCGAGCAGCGGTGATACCGAAGCCCCCTGCGGTGACCCTTCCATTGTCTGCGACCGCGCGCCGTTCTCGATGACTCCCGCGCTCAGCCATTTCTGGACCAGGCGCAGGATCCGTTTGTCCGCGATCCGGTGCTCAAGGAACTTGACCAGCCATTGATGACTGAGGCTGGAAAAGAAATCCCGGATGTCCAGGTCGAGCACCCTGCGGGGTGCCAGAACTCGGCCACCGGCGTTGACCTGGCCTTTTAGGCGGCTCGTTCGTATTCGTTGATCAGGCCACCGAGGACAGGCCGGCGCTTGATCTGTTCTGTCGTGACGTCGGCGATCGGATGGTCGGGCCGGGGTGGTTGAAGGCGGAGCGCGCGGTGGGGTCGTCGTCCGTTGTAGTGGGCGGCGTACTCGGCCAGGACGGTGCGCAGATGCCGTTCGCCGAAGATCAGCATGCGGTCGGTGACCTCGGTCCGGACGGTCAGGACGAACCGTTCCGCGTAGGCGTTCGCCCGTGGGGCTCGGGGTGGGATCTTGACGGTGGTGATGCCGGCGTCGGCGAGGGCCGCGTCGAAGGAGGCGGTGAACTGGCCGGCCCGGTCGCGGATCAGGACCTGGAAGTCGGCGGCTCGGTCGCCGAGGTCCATGAGGAGGTTCCGGGCTTGTTGGGTGGTCCACGGTCCGTCCGGGTGGGCGGTGACCCCGAGGATGTGGACGGTGCGGGAGCCGACTTCCAGGACGAAGAAGCAGTACAGACGCCGCAGCGTCACCGCGCAGTCCACATGGAAGAAGTCGACTGCCAGCATGGTCGAGGCTTGGGTGCGTAGGAACTGCCGCCACGTCGTGTCGGTCTGCCGTTCCGAAGCCGGGGGCAGCCCCAGGGACGTCAGGACCCGGCGGATCGTGGACGCACCGACCCGGTGGCCGAGCTTGAGCAGCTCGCCCTGGATTCGCTGGTAGCCCCACGTCGTGTTCTCGGTCGCGAGCCGCTCAATCAGCGTGGCGATCTCCGGGCTGATCGGTGGCCGTCCCGTCCGCTGCGGGTGGGTCCATTTCCGTGTGATGAGACGGCGGTGCCACCGGAGGACGGTGCCGGGGGTGACCAGCCGGTGCGCTCGCAGCGTCTTGGGGAGAACCCTGATCAGTGCGGCGAGAACCGCGCGGTCCGCCCAGTCCCATCGGGGCTTGGGCTGGGTACGGCGCAGCACCGCGACCTCGTGCCGCAACACCAGCAGCTCGATGTCCTTGGATGTCGACGAACGGCCGAGGAGGACCAGCCAACCACAGACCCGCACGAAGATCAGATAGAGCAGGCGGATGGACATAGCTGACCATCATGCCGACAGCCGCACCGTCGCATCAGCCCAGCTCACGGGCCCAGGCCGACTTCTGGCACCCCACAGGGGTATGCGAACTTCGCGGTCGAGGTGCCGCCGTTGAAGCTGGTGCTGATCGAGAACCCGGACGTCCGCGGCAGCGGCGTCGCGGGGGCGTTGAACCATCTCGGCGTCGAGGTCGAGACGACCAACGAGGTCACCGCCGCGACGACCCGGCTGGCGGGCGCCGGCCTGGACACCGCGGTCGAGGAGAACACCGCCTGCTGCTACGCGGTACAGGACAAGGTCTGGGTCGACGACCCCGACGGCGCGCCGTGGGAGGTCTACACGGTGCTCTCCGACGTCGTCGACGGGTCGATGCCGACCCTGCGGACGGTGGAGCCGGGCAGCGGGCCGGGGTCGGCCTGCGCCTGCGGACCGGGGGTGGACTGCGGCCCGGCCGCCGACACCACCGACGTCGCCATCGAACCAGCGCCCGCCGGCACCCACTGAACCCGGTGGCGGACATCGAGCCGGGTGGTCAGCCGACGCTGACGCGGCGGCTGGCCGCCGAGGCGGTGGGCAGCATGCTCCTCGCCGCGCTGGTCGTCGGGTCGGGGATCGCCGCGGTCCAGCTCAGCCCTGAGCAGGTCGGGTTGCAGCTGGTGGAGAACGCCGCGGCGACCGCCGCCGGCCTGTTCGCCATCATCCTCATGGTCGGCCCCGTGTCCGGGGCGCATTTCAACCCGGTCGTCAGCCTCGTCGACGCCGCGTTCGGCGGCCTGCCGTGGCGTGACGCCGCCGCCTACCTGCCCGCGCAGGTCACCGGCTGTATCGGCGGGGCGGTGCTGGCGAACCTGATGTTCGACCAGCCGGCGGTGTCGATCGCCACGCACCACCGCGCGTCCGCAGCGCACCTGCTCGCCGAGATTGTCGCGACCGCCGGACTCATCCTCCTGATCTTCGCGTTGGCCCGGTCCGACCGGGCCGAACGGGCCCCGGCCGCGGTCGGCGCCTACATCGGCGCAGCGTACTGGTTCACCAGCTCGACGAGTTTCGCGAACCCGGCGATCACCGTCGGGCGGATGTTCTCCGACAGCTTCGCCGGCATCGCCCCCGCCTCCGCCCCGGCGTTCATCGCCGCCCAGGCCGTCGGCGGCGCGGTCGGCTACGGGCTGGTCCGACTGTTCTACCCACCTACCGCCACAGCCCGCGCGCAGGCCGCGCAGATCGCGCTGCCCCATTCCGACCCGGCAACCGTGAACGGCGCGGAGCCGCATGCGCCCCGAGGCGTGTCATGACCGATCCCGCATCCCCTACCCGTCTGGACGCCTTAACCGGGGTGGACCTGGCGACCGTCCGTGCGCTGCGGGCCAGCGCCGACCGGCTCGCCTAACCACTACGACACCACCTTCACCGCCGAGGAGGTGGAGGAGATGTTCCTCGACGACCTCGACCCCGCCTACACCCCACCCCCGGGCTCACCCTGGGACGCCGTTCAAATCGCCGCCCAAAGCTGGCTCCGCTACCACCACGGCACCGGCCGCGGAACCCCCTGACCACCACTGCCTGAACCCCGACCGGGCCCGCTGCCCGTCCGCCCACCACCAGCGCGGCGACGACCGGCTCACCACCCGGACCGCCCTCCGACAGAAGGATCACGCTTCCATGGCCGCGAAACCCTCCGTACTGTTCGTCTGCGTCCACAACGCCGGCCGATCCCAGATGGCCGCCGGCTGGCTCACCCACCTCGCCGGCGACCGCGTCGAGGTCCGCTCCGCCGGCTCCGCCCCCGCCGACCAGATCAACCCCACCGCCGTCGCCGCCATGGCCGAAGTCGGCATCAACATCACCGACCAGGCCCCGAAGATCCTCACCATCGACGCGGTCGAAGCCTCCGACGTCGTCATCACCATGGGCTACGGCGACGCCTGCCCGATCTTCCCCGGCAAACGCTACGAGGACTGGAAACTCGACGACCCCGCCGGCCAGGGCATCAACGCCGTCCGCCCCATCCGCGACGACATCCGCAGCCGCATCGAAAAGCTCATCGGTGAACTGCTCCCCGTACCATCCTGACCTTCCCAGCGTGCCGCCGCCCCCGGACCAAGAAATGACACCGCACAGCACCACGGCCAGCCGTCGGCATCACTACGCAGCCGCAGCCGCAGGCGTAGCGACCCGGCACCGACACACGAGTCGCGCGAGACGTGACGCCCGACTGGCATGGGGGTCACTGCTGGTCAGCGGCCTACTTCTGGCCGGCTGCTCCCCGAGCACGAGCACCCCACCAGCGCCACCCACCACCGTAGGACCGACGACGGCACCCGTCGCCCCCACCCCGATCCCGACCTGGACGTTCCCCCCCACCGCAGACCCGATCAACGACGCCTACCTCCAGTTCTGGGCCGCATTCATGGACGCCCAGACCCGCGGCGAACCGGACTACCCACCGCTGATTCGTTATACCGACGGGCAGGCCCTCGACTGGGCCCAGGCAGTGATCCGCGGCTACGCCACCCGAGGATGGGTACGCACGATCGAAAAAGGCTACGACATTCATCCGCAGGTCACCAGGAGATCCAGCGACGCCGCGCAGATAATCGACCAACAGGACTGGACGCTGTGGCCCCTGAAAGAACGCCACACCGGACAGGCCGTGCCTAACATCGTGACGCAGCAATGCATCACCGCCGACCTCGCCCCACACGACAGCACCTGGCAGGTCACAACACTCGTATTCACCCACGGCAGGTGCTGAACGCCACCGCCCGCCACCACAACTTCCGAGGACGGCGCGCGACCCAGGCCGCGCGCCGTCCTCCAGCCACGGAACCAACTAGAATTAGCCATGCACCACGGTACACAGAGCCCTCGACCGGGGCTGATGCGGCGCAGGACCAGGATGCCGACGGAGTGAGCGGCATTCTCGCCGTGGACTCGGACATGGCCAAATAGCCGCCCCACAAGTGCATTCCGACTGGCCAACAAGACCATCTCAGCAGTTCGGACTAGCCATTTTGATCCGTTCCCTACAGCTGTCGTAGGCGCCGGGTATGCATGAGCAATCGACCGCGTATTTGAGCAGTACATGAGCAGCGGTCACGTTTATCCGAGCAGCCGCCACCGTGGGTGATGTTCGGTGGTGCCGTCTCACGTGTGCCCCGTGGCCGTGAACCGCGTGCAACGCGTCCCCGCACGCGCGGAGATCTTCTCCCGGACAGCGGCGTCTCCTTCCACCTGTGGCTGTCGTCCCCCAACGCGTGCGGGATCTTCCGGACTGGCACATGATCCGCTCGGCTTCAGTCTTGCGTCGCCCCACGCGTGCGGGACGGCGCGAGGCCGACTGGTAATTCTTCAATTCGTGGTCGACTGGTGCGCACCTCATCGCGCCCGCCGCCGCAAGCCACAAGGGTCGTACGGGCGTGGAGGTGACGTCGAACCTCGCAACCGTGGCAACAGCGGTTCCACCAGCTCCCACAGATCGTCCGGGACCAGCCGCACCGCCAGACTGTTCTCCGTCACATCCATGATCAAAGATGTACCCGGACAGCCACACGAGACACCCTCTTATGCGGTTCGCCGGTGGACTAGGCCGGCGTGGTCACGGTCGTGAACGAGAGGGAGGCGCGCCGGGCCGAGCCCCCGCGGGGCCCAGCGCCTGACCACCGTAGGCCGCGCAGAAGGGCCACGGTGTTGACCTTCCGTGAACGGATCATCTCCGGATCGAACGGCATGCCCGTGAGACGACGGCCCGGCAGTGGGCGACGGAGAACAGGGTGACCGCCTGTCCAGCTGTCGCCGGTCGAGGTCCCGGGCCAACGCGGCTGGCCACGGTTGTCGGACCTGCGTCGCCATGGGTCCCACCAGCCGGGTGCCCGCGGCGCGCCGCGGGCACCATCCCGCGGTGTTACGGGACGCGGGCGAGTGCGCCGTACACGTTGACCTCGGCGTCGGTCGGGCGGTCCGGGCCGCTGGTGTCGTCGGGCCGCCAGCGGTGCACGGGCTGCACCCCGGGCTCGACCATGTCGAGGCCGTCGAAGAACCGCCCGACCTCGCTGCGGCTGCGTACCGTGGCGGGGATGCCCTGGCTCCGTAGACATCGACGACGCGCTGGACGTCGTCGGGTGCGAAGTCGGGGGTGACGTGGGTGAGCGCCAGGTAGCTGCCGGCGGGAAGCGCGTCGAGGTAGCGGCGGACGATGCCGTAGGGGTCGTCGGAGTCCGGGATGAAGTGCAGCAGAGCGATGACGGACAGGGCGACGGGGCGGGTCAGGTCCAACGTGTCGCGGAGCTCGGCCGATTCGAGGATCTTCTCCGGCTCGCGCAGGTCGGCGTCCAGGTAGGCGGTGCGGCCCTCCCCGGTGCCGGTGAGCAGAGCACGAGCGTGCGCGAGCACGATCGATACCACCCCTCGGTTGCATACACAGCCCGGTCACTGACGTGCGACCCACCGACCCTCTGAGCGCCTTCCTCGAAGGACGCCGCATCAGAGTGAGCGATCCGTCCTTCGGCCGGTCGGCAGCCATCCGGTTGGAAGACCTCACCCGGCAGGTACTGCTCAACCCCTATCTGTCCGGATCAGGCGAGCCGCAGCCCGCCATCGCAGGGCAGGACCACGCCGGTGATGAATCGGTTCTCCAGGACCGCGACGATCGCCGCCGCGACCTCGTCGGGCCGGCCGTTGCGCCGGACCGGAGCTCGGCCGGCGAACTCGTCCAGCGCGGCGCGTCGAGCGTCCGCTGGCAGCTCGTCCCACCAGCCGGTCTCGATGACGCCGGGGGACACCGCGTTCACCCGTCGGGGAGCGAGCTCGACGGCGAGTGGCGGCACCGCGGCCTCCAGGGCGCCGTTGACCGCGGCCAACCCCGCGGTCCCCGGCAGCGCGGCCTGGGCCGACCCCGCGGTCACCAGCGTGATCGAGCCGTCCGCGGCAAGCGTCGGCATCGCCAGGGCCACGGCCCGCAGGTGAGCGACGGACTTGCCCAGAAACGCTCCGGTCAGGTCGGCGTCGGCGAGCTCGGCCGCGGGACCGGCCCCGCCTCGCCGGGTGACGGTGACGACCAGGTCACTGATCGGTCCCGCCTCGCTGAAGAGGCGCCGCAGCGCGCCGACGTCCTCGGCGTCCACCTCGATTCCCCTGGCCGATCCGCCCAGTTCCTTGACTGCCGCCTCGAGCCGGTCGCGGTTGCGGCCGCCGATGGTGACGTCCGCGCCCCGGTCGGCGAGGAGCCGGGCCGTGGCGAACCCGATCCCGGCGCTGCCCCCGAGGATGGCGACGTGACGATCTTGCGTGCTGCTGCTCGCGGACATCGCGAACCTCCATTTCCGAACGACCCGTTCGCAAACTCTACCATCAATACCGAACGGACCGTTCGGTTACGATGCGGAGGTGAATGAACAGCCCGCCCGCCGGCCCGGACGACCGCGCAGCGAGCGAGCGCGCGCCGCGGTGCTCGAAGCAACCCTGGCGCTGGCAGGAGAGGTGGGACCGGCTGGTCTCTCCATGGAGGCCATCGCGAGGCGGGCCGGCGTCAGCAAGGAGACGCTCTACCGCTGGTGGCCGTCCAAGACCGAGGTGATTTTGGATGCGATGGTCGAACGCGGGCAGATGAGCATCCCGCTCCCCGACAGCGGCAGCCTGCCGGACGACGTGCACACCTTCCTGAGGTCCACGATCGACGCGCTCGACGACACCACCGCCCTTCTCCTGCGCGCGGTCGCCGCAGCGGCAGCCACCGATCAGGCGGTCGCCCATGACGTCCGAGACCGCTTCCTCATCACCAGGCGGGCCGCGCTCGGAACGCTCCTCGACCGGGCCGTCGCCCGCGGCGAGATCCCCGACGAGTACACGACGCCGCTGGTCGACTTCGTCTACGGTTCGCTGTGGTACCGACTGATCTTCGACGTCGGACCGCTCGACCACAGGTGGGCCGACGAAACAGCCACGGCGATCACGGCGATCACGGCGATCACGCGGCGGACGCCCGAGCGCCCGCCGGACTGATCAACCTCGAGGCCACCGTAGCTTGGCAGCACAGAACGTCGGGATGCCAAGATCGTGAAATGAGGTCGGGTAGGTGCGGATCCTGCTGCCGCCGAGCGAGGGGAAGGCCGAGGGCGGCGACGGGCCGTCGCTGCGGACGGCCGGGTTCGGCGACGGCCCGCTCGCGGAAGCCCGCGCCGAGGTCGCGCGGGCGGTCGCGGCGTTCTGCCGAGCCGACCCGAACGCGGCCGTCGTCGCGCTGCGGCTGCCGGCCTCGCGCGCGCAGGCCGATCTGGCCGCCAACACCGCGATGCTGGACGCACCAACGATGCCAGCGCTCGACCGATTCGTGGGCGTGCTCTACCAGGCGCTGGCTCCGGCGGCGCTGCCACCCGCCGCGCGAGCCGCAGCCAGCCACACCCTGTTCGTCTCCAACGGGGCGTTCGGCCTCCTCAGCGCGGCCGAGTCGGTACCCGACCACCGGGTCGGCATGGCGGCGGCGATCCCCGGCCTCGGTGGCCGTACCGCACCGACCGTGCTCGCGGCCTTCTGGCGCGCCCGCCTCGCGCCAGCCCTGCCCGACCTGCTCGCCTGCGCCCCGGACGCCGTCGGCGAGCACCTCATCGTGGACCTCCGCTCGTCGGACTACGCGACCGTGCCATCCCTTTCCGGACCTCTCCGCGCCAACGCCCTGCCCGTGCGTGCCCTGACCGAGAAACTCGTCGACGGGCACTGGGTCCGCCGTCCACTCAGCTACCAGGCGAAGCAGACCAAGGGCCTGCTGACCCGCGCACTCCTGCTCACCGAAGCCACCAGCCGCCTGGTGAAGACCATCGACGACGTGGCCGAGGTGGCAGAGTCCGCCGGCCTCGTCGCCGAGCCGCGCGGCACCGCGACCGCGCCCACCCTCGACGTCATCACCCGCTGGAACCCGACCGCCTGAACCATCCGGGGCAGCCAGCAGAAACCATCGCGGCCAGGACCAGTGCCGCGACCTGCGCGCGGTCCCAGGCCTGGCACGAGATACCCCACTGCGGGTACACGGCGGTGTTGCGTCGGGCGGTCTCCGCCAACGCGAAGCCCGCGGTCGCGTGGCTGAGCACCAGAAGGCTGCCGGCTCGGGCTGACAACGCGTCGACGAGCTGGCGCGACCGGCTCGTTAGAGCGGCATCGTTAGCCCCGTAGCCGGCGACGGCGACCATCCATCTCGATCAGGAGCGCGCCCAAGGGGCAGGCCACCTGCGCCCAGGGCGGGCCTGTCGTACGTCCGGGAGGATCGTGCCGAGGGCTGCGGCCTCTCTCGCCGGTGTCCGGTACGGCAGCAGCGCGGCGCTGGCCGCGCAGGCGAGTCCTGCGATGAGCAGCGTGGTCCTGACACCGGTGAGCGCGGCGAGCCCGCCGCCGGCGACGATGAACAGCGGCTGGATGGTCTTGGCGCTGATCCCCCAGGCAGTCCGTACCCGGGCCATGTAGGCGTCGGCGGTGACCTCCATCCGGTAGGTCGCGAACACCGGGTTGAACACTCCCGCGCAGGTCAGCAGGGCCGTGTCCGCCAGCATGATGATCGCGAGTCCGGCCAGGCCGTGGGGCGCGAGCGGGTACAGCAGCAGCCAGGGAGCGCGCGCCGCACCGGCGGCGAGCAGGACACGCCGCTGCCCGTACCTGCGCGTCAGAGCGGGCGCGAGCCGTGATCCGGCGATTCCACCAAGGCACGGTAGGCCCAGGGACAGTCCGTAGGCTGCCGCGGGCAGGTGGAGGTCGTCGAGGATGAGGACCGCGAGCAGCGGAAGGGTCATGATGACCGGGCCGCCGAACAGCATCGCGTTGAGGAACAGTGGCCGCAATCCGGGGTGGGCGAAGATGTAGCGCCATCCCGGTCGGATGCCGGAGTCGGCGGAGCGCTCGGGCGGCGGCGGTTCAGCTGCGCGGATGCGCCGCACGCCTACGGCGGAGCCGAGGTAGGACGCTGCGTCGATGGCCATCGTGGCGGTGGCCCCGAGGCCGCCGATCAGCAGCCCGCCCACCGGTGGACCCGCCGTACTCGCTGTCCAGTCGGCGGTCTCGAACCAGCTGTTCGTCGCCAGACGTCCCGCCGGGTCCGTCATCGCTTTCAGATGCGCCCCGCTGGCGGCGGCAAACGCGATTGACGCGGTCGTGGAGATCGCCCCGACCGCGACCAGCTGCGGGTAGGTGAGCACATGCAGTGCGGCGGCAGCTGGCACGCTGGCGAGCGCGGCGCACCGCACCAGATCCGCCGCGATCATCACGGGTCGTTTGCGTCGGTGTTCGATGCCGGCGCCCAGTGGCAGCAGAACCGCCGCGGCGGTGAGCCCGGCCAGGCCGGACAGCAACGACACCTCGAACGCGGAGGCGTGCAGGACAAGGACGGCGACGATCGGCAGCGCCCCCGACCCGACGCCGGTCCCAGCCGCACTCACGGCGTACGCGAGGAGCAGGCTGCGGCGATCTTGGTCGCGCACCCGGCGCGCTGTACCGCTCGTACGGCGATGGATGTGGGACGGATCGACCACGCGGCACCTCACGAACCGGTGGAGAGAATGCGACAAATAAAGATAGTCGGATTATTCACTACGCTAGATACACGATGGCAATATGGCATGATTCCTGACTTATTTGAGCGGGTTCTGAATATCAGCTGATCTTTCCTTAGGGCTACTGGCTCACTCTGACCGGACTCGCCAACTTCGCCGTCACACAATCCTCCTACCTGCACACCGCCAACGAATGGAGCCTCGGCACCCTCAGCGCACGCGCCCAGCCGTTCACCACCAGCGCCAGGCATCCACTCACCGCCCAACCCACCTAGCCGAAACAATCAAGGGCTGGCTGCACCACAGCTGAACAGCTCCCTGCAAAGATCTGGTCGGAGACCTGCCCCTTGCCGCTTCCCGGCGTGGCACATACGCACCGCCGAGTCCCCGCGTGTAGGATACGGGCTTCCTAGTACACCATGCACTATGTACGGAGCTGGTTGTGTCGCATCTCGTCGCTCACGTTCAAGCAGGAGGTCCCGGAAGGCTGATCTTGCGAGCCGACACGGAGGCAGCTCGTGGCGATCAGTGATTCGGATATATCGAGTGCTCTTTCCGCTTACATCGAGTGTTACCCGGATGATGCCACGCTGCTGGCTGAGCCGCTGCTACTACTTTCTCAAGGACGGGATTTCGCCTCACGGCGAACCTTTCCAATGCACGTAACTGCCGGTGCACTTCTGGTCCGTAGTGACAGCTGCGGTGACACCGAGATCCTGCTGGTCGAGCACCGCGCGTACGGGATCATGTTGCAGCCTGGCGGCCACCTGGAACCGACCGATACCACACTCATCGGCGCGGCAATGCGCGAGTTGACGGAGGAGACCGGTGTTGACCTCGACATGGTCTTCCCCGCGTCGCAGAGCCCCGTCTACATCGAGTACGGCCAGGTCCCGGCACGACCGAAAAAGGACGAGCCGGATCACTACCACCTCGACATCGGGTACGCCTTCACCACGGCGCATGCGGACGTGGGGCGCATCCAGGAGTCCGAGGTGCGCGGTGCCGCATGGCATCCGCTCGCCGTAGCCGAGCGGCTTGTCGGCCACCGCATCGCGCGAGCGGTCAGCGCACCGGTCTAGATCGGTTGACTGCGCCGCGATGCCGGTCTGACCGCGATCGAGCGGGCTGCCCGTGCCGGGTGGGAGCGTACGAAGGTCTCGAAGATCGAGCACGCCACCCGGCCCCCGTCAGCGGCGGACGTCCGCACATGGTGCGAGATCAGCGGCGCCGAGGGCGAGACTGCGGGTCTGCTCGCGTCCCTGCACTCGGCGGAGGGGATGTGGGTCGAGTAGCGCCGAATGGAGCGCTCCGGGCTGCGTCACGCTCAGGAGGCACGGCTGCCGCTGTATGAGCGGCAACGGCAACCGGCCGCTGACGGAAGGCAACGGCGCCCGGTAGCTTCATCGTGAACGATAGAGGCGTCCGCAGTCCGACCAGAATGGAGGGACCCGCGTGCCGATCAGGTCGGTGTTCTTCGACGTAGGCGAGACGATCGTGGATGAGTCCCGGGAGTACGGGACGTGGGCGGACTGGCTGGGGGTGCCTCGGCACACGTTCTCTGCGGTGTTCGGCGCTGTGATTGCCCGTGGGCTGGACTACCGGGAGGTGTTCCAGGTGTTCCGGGCCGGATTTGACCTCGGGGTGGAGCGCGAGCGGCGCGCGGCGGCCGGGCAACCGGAGTTTTTCGGCGAGGAGGACCTGTACGCCGATGCTCGGCCCTGCCTGGCGGCGTTGCGCGCCGAGGGTCTGTGGGTCGGCTTGGCGGGTAACCAGACCGCCCGCGCCGAAGTCATCTTGCGGGCGCTGGATCTCCCCGTTGACGTGATCGGAACGTCGGACAGCTGGGGTGTGGAGAAGCCGTCGGCGGGGTTCTTCGAGCGTGTCGTCGCCGAAGCGGGTTGCCCGGCTCGGGAGGTGCTGTACGTCGGTGATCGGCTCGACAACGACATCCGTCCTGCGCAGGCTGCCGGCGTGGCGACTGCCCTCATCCGTCGGGGTCCGTGGGGCTACATTCTTGAGGATCCCGCAGTCGAGGATCATTGCCTGTTTCACCTCGACTCGTTGACTGAGCTACCGGATCTGGTGCGCAAGTACAACGAGGCGAACTGACGCTCCGCAGGCTGGAGGTCACGATATTGGTGACAGTGCTCTGATCTGGCCATCGAGGTGTCGACCGTGCTTGCTGTCTCCCAGGAGTGGCCGGATAGCGCGTACGCGGTCGATCCCGGTCGCGTACCAGTCGGTGGTGAGCGCGTCGATCGCTTGGCCGAGATAGTCAGCGATGCGGTCGCCGTCCCGGCCATGGGCTCCGGCGAGATCGGCCAGGATGACGCTGCGCTGTTTGCTCCCCTGCGCGCCGAGCCGGTCCGCCGCCGCAGTCAGTCGCCGAGCGGCTTCCGGGTGATCTCCGGTGGTGAGGGCGGCGTAGCCCGCGAAGGAATCAAGGCGGGCCGCGTCGTAGAAATCGAACCATGCGAGATCGCTGGGAGCGTTGGGTAGCGACGCTTCGGCGAGGTCGATCTGGTGGCGGCTGGTCGCCGAGGCGCCGCTTCTGGCTTCGATCTCGGAGGACACGCAGTGCAGCCAGGACCGGACGATGGGATCGACGCCGTGCCAGCAGTGCTGCAGCGCGGCGGCGAGTAGGTTCCGCGCACTGCCAGGATCCTGGTTGAAGCCGGGAATGAAGGCCATGTGACCGAGGACGGTGGCGGCGAGCGCGTGGTCGCCGGCTTCCTTGCTGGCTGTCAGCGCGACCTCGTAGCAGCGGGTGGCGACGGCGGGCTGGCCGAGATCGAAGAAGGCGAGGCGCCCGGCGAGCAGCGCCGACTGGACCAGCCCGGCGGCGAGTGCCACGCGTTGCGTCCCGTGGGCGCCGCGCACGAGTGCGACGCCCAGGTGGGTGTGCGCGAAGGACGCTTCGAAGAGCGGGCGCGGAGGGCTGTTCCAGTAGAGTTCCCGCTGACCATTCGCGATCTTCGTGTAGGTCTCGGGGTCCACCTGGGAAGATCCAGGCTGCGGGTCGCCCTCTGCCGACGCCACGGACAGCAGCGGGCTCAGCAGGGGAAGCGCGCCCGCTCCCAAGAGCGCGCGAAGGACGGTGGCCCGATCCCAGCTCGCGTCACCAGTCGCGCCAGATGGCATGCCGTCCACCCTCCCCATCGTGATGTCAGGGCGCATCTTGAGCTCGTCTGGTGTGAGCAGGCCGAGTTCGCTCGCGGGCTTTCCGAACACGGTCACCAGGTGTTTGCGGTAGCGAGGCTCAGGGCGCCGCTCGCCGGTCTCCCATCGCCTGACCGTATTGGCGCACAGGCCGGTGTACGTCTCGCCGACGTGGTCCATCTCCATGCCGATGCGGCGGGCGACCTCGTCGTGTGACCAGCCGCGTTGGAGTCGTTCCCAGGCCAGATTCCGGTTCGGGGGATGACGGTTGCTCGCCACTCCGCGCCTCCAGCGGCTCGTCGGGCAGGTGTCGTCGACCACGATGAAGCTATCGGATGCTGCTACCTTCCGTCATTGACTGGTTGCCCTTGGACGGGCTGTGGACGGTACCGCCCACGTTGGTAACCAGGTTTTCTGATCAGGCCGGCGCGGACCAGTCGCCGGGCCGTACCGGCTGGCTCGAGAGCCTGCGTCGGCCGGACCAAGCCGTCTACCTCCCAGCGGGTCACCGCAACTGCGGCGACGCCCAACTCCTCACGCAACCTCGCAGTGAGCCGGGAGGCGGGACGGCATCACTGGAGTCCTTCACGAGCCCGTGTCCCATGTGAACGGGCGAGACAGGAGTGTGATGATCATGGAAACCATTATGGCCGACGCGACCACCGCGGGGATCAGCGAGCTGGAGCTCGACGTCTCGATCGTCGAGCAGGGCGACGCGGCGGACGCGCTGCTGTGCACCACCGACAACGGGTGCTCGACGAACAAGAGCACCGACTGCTGACATCGCCGAGGGTCCGGGTGGTGGGGGGGGGGGCGGGGCGCGGCGCCCCCGCCCCC
>NZ_JALKFY010000808.1:43254-80527 GCF_023242985.1 Frankia sp. Mgl5
CCCCGGCGGGCCGGGGCGGCGCCGGCCCCCCCCCCCCCCCCCCCACCACCCGGACCATGCGTGCCGCGACATGACCGCTGCTCACCAGACGGAGGCGATGCTGTGGATTCCCGGCGCAGTCCGCTGCTCTACGCGCCGCTCGACGCCGCACTGTTCCGTGCTGCTGCCCTGTCGGATGAGTCGGCGAAGGCGATTGCCGCGAAGGCCTGGCCTGGCGCGGACTGTGACGACGGGGTGCGCTGGTGCACCTGGCTGGCCGAGGTTTGGGCCCATCCATCCATCGCCGTCGCCGTGGAGACCGCGAGCCCGGTGCTGGCGGCCGGCGTCGAGGAGGCGTGCCGCGGGGAGAGGCCGCCCGCGCGGCGGGCGCGCCGGCTGGGGCTGGCAGTGGCGCGCTATCTGGTGCGGATGAGCCGGCGGGCGACCCCGTTCGGCCTCTTCGTCGGTGTGGCCCCGGCGCGGTTAGGCAACGAGTCCGCACTGCGATGGACTGATGCTGATCTGCTCTACCTGCGGGCGGATTCCGTATGGCTCGCTGCGGTCGTCGCCCGGTTGGAATCCATGAGCGGTATCCGCGCGGCGCTGACCGTGGTGGCCAACGACCTGGCTCTGGTCCGCGGCGGCCGGCTGGTGCTTCCGTGGCGCCCGCATGCCCACCCGCCAACAGATAGCTTCCTGCCCGCCGAGGTGTCGATCCGCTACAGCCGAGCAGTTCAGACGGCAATGGTGTGCGCGGAGGTCCCCGTCCAATTTTCCGATCTTGTTGATGCGGTGGGGGCCACGCTCGGTCTTCCTCTCCCTGGCGTCGAGGCGATGCTGGCCCAGCTACTGACGTACGGCGTTCTCGTGAGCAACCTGCGCCCACCTGCGACGTGCACGGACGTCGTCGCGCACCTTCTCGGCACGCTGACGGGCATCGAGGACTCAGGCGCGCCAGTCACCACGCACTGGTCCGATGGCAGCTTCGGTGCTTCCTCAGCGGCCCTCATCGAGGGCCTTCGACTGGTCCAGGCCGACCTCGTGGGAGCACGCGGCCTGGACGGTTCGGTGCCGCAGCCACCTCTGGCGGCCGTCCGTGAGCGGATGCGGGCAGTGTGCTCGGTGGTTGAGCAGCCACTCGCGGTTGATCTGCGGCTGGACTGCACGGTGACGGTGCCGGAGGTGGTGGCGACGGAGGCCGCTGCGGCGGCCGGAGCGCTGCTGCGGATGACCCCGCATCCGGCTGGCAACCCGTCCTGGCGCGAGTACCACCGCAGATTCATCGACAGGTTCGGTGAGTCGGCGCTGGTACGAGTTGATCAGCTGGTTGACCCGGTGGTCGGCCTGGGCTATCCAGCCCACTTCGGCCCGGCAGGGACAGAGCCTGCCGACGGCGTGCCGCTCCGCGACGAGTTCCTGCTGCAGCTCACTCAGCGCGCGGCGCTCGACGGCCAACAGGAAGTCGTACTGGACACCGCCGCCCTCGACGCCGTGTCCACGCCGGCGGACGGGTCCTGGGCGGAACCACATGTCGAGATCTGCGTCGAGGTCCTGGCGTCATCGGAGGCGAGCCTGTGCCAAGGCGCGTTCATCCTGTTGGTGATGGGTGTCAGCCGGACCGCGACCGCGATGAGCGGCAGATTCCTCGATCTGCTCCCTGACGCAGACCGTCACCGGATGGTGAGTGCGTTCCGCCAGCTACCCACGGTGGTCGACGGCGCGGTGGTAGCGCAGCTGTCGTTTCCCCCGGGACATGCCCGTTTGGAGAACGTCACCCGCGCTCCCCGCATTCTGGCGGACTGGATCTCGCTCGCCGAGCACCGCGAGCGCCAGCACGGCCGGATCCCGTGGACGGACCTGGCGGTCACGGCAGACAGCGCGCGGCTCTACCTGGTGTCTCTCTCCCGCCGCTGCGTCGTCGAACCGTTGCTGACGCACGCGGCGGCCCGACAGACCTTCCCACCGCTCGCGCGGCTGTTACACGAGCTGCCCCGCGCTGGCGCCGGGACCGTCGCCCCGTTCTCGTGGGGCGCGGCGGGTTGTCTCCCGTTCCTGCCGAGGGTTCGCCATGGTCACACGGTTCTGGCACCGGCCCGCTGGCGCGTCCATCCTTCCGATTTCCCAGGCCCGCAGGCGGCCGACCAGGAATGGGCTGACGCGCTCGGGCGGCTCCGGCAGCGATCAGGACTGCCCCGGTGGGTGAGTACCGGCCGGGCGGATGTGCGGCTGCGGCTGGACCTCGACGAACGGTTGGATCGCGACCTGCTGCGCGCTGAACTCGACGGTGCCAGCGGTGCTGTCAGCCTCTGCGAGGCACCAGCTCCAGATGACTACGGCTGGGCCGGCGGCCGAGCCCACGAGATCGTGTTCCCCGTGGCGACCACCGTCGCCCCGCATCGGGCACCAGCCGTGGTGACGGCGTCCGGTCCGATGACGGTGACCGACGCGGCATCCGGGATCCTGCCAGGGTCGACGGTGCTCTTCGCGAAGCTGTACTGCCATCCGGACGTGGTCGACACGATCCTCACCGGCCACCTGCCCGCGCTGCTCGACACCGGGGACGTGCCTGCGCCGTGGTGGTTCATCAGGTACCGCCACCCCGCGCCCCATCTACGCCTGCGGATCCGCCTCGCACCGGACGCCCAGGACGCCGCCGAGAGCTACGGGCGAGCCGTAGCCCGGGTCGGTGTCTGGGCGGAGCAGCTGCGGGCGCGGCGTCTCATCGGAGATCTGGTGCTCGACACCTACCACCCTGAGACGGCCCGATACGGCGCGGGCGAAGCGCTCGCCGCGGCCGAGAACCTGTTCGCCGCCGACTCTGCCGCCGTCGTCGCCCAGCTGGTCGCCCAGGCCGCCAACCGGGCGCTGCACCCTGCGGCGCTGACAGCGGTCAGCATGGTCGACCTGACCTGCGCACTGATCGGCGACAGGCACGCGGGAACACGGTGGCTTCTGGACAACCGGCGGGCCTCCGGGGTGCCAGCTCATCGGCCGGTGCTGCGCCAGGCCATCGCGTTGTCCCGAGCAGATCGTGGCGGCTCCGCTCCCGGCGGCGCGGTCCCGCGGCTTCCGGCAGCGGTGTGCGATGCCTGGGACGCCCGGCGCCGGGCCGCCGAACACTATGCGGCCCAGCTCGCCGCATCACCGGGCCGGCCGGATCACAGCGAGGTGCTGGGGTCGCTGCTGCATCTGCACTACGTCCGTGCCCACGGCATCGACGCGACGGCGGAGCGTGCCTGTCACCGACTCGCCCGCGCGGTCGCCCTTGCCTGGCACAACACCGACCAGCAGGCCCGTCTCGTCCCGGCTGGAACGGAAGGCTCATGACCGTGGTTGGCGATCCGCGCACCCGCACGGCGACCATCGCCGCCCGGCTGGCCGACGCGCTGGCCGCGCCACCGCCGCCCGAGACAGGCAACGACCGCAGCCCCAGCAGCCCCCGCTGGCAGGGCCAGTCGCTGGCAGAGGGAGCGGCCGGCGTCGCGCTTCTCCATGGCGTGCGCGCCAGCTCCCGCCACGGCGACTGGGACACCGCCGACGGCTGGCTGACAGCCGCCGCCAGCGAAGATCTTTCCGCAGGGCCGAGCGCCGGCCTGTGGTTCGGCGCCCCGGCGCTCGCGCTCGCACTGACGGTGGCGCCGCCACCCGGCCGCCACCAGCGCACGGCCCAGCGGCTACATGCCGCTGTCGCAAGACTGGTCGAACGCCGGCTCACAGCGGCCCACGCCCGGATCGAGGCGGGACAACGACCGGTACGAGCGGAATTTGACCTGGTCCGAGGCCTGACCGGGCTCGGCGCGTACCTCGCGGTCCGCGACCCCGACGGCGAGCAGCTCCGCCAGATCTTGACCTACCTCGTCCGGCTCACCGAACCGGTACCTGCCACGGACACGGCCGGGCGGGCCGCGCCCGGCTGGTGGACCATCGACGTTCCCACCACCGCACCGCCCGAACCGTTCGCGGACGGCCACGCCGACCTGGGCATGGCCCACGGCATCGCGGGACCGCTTGCCCTGCTGGCTCTCACCCACCGCCGCGGGATCACCGTCGCCGGCCAGACCATGGCCCTTAACCGGATCTGCCGCTGGCTGGACGCCTGGCGCCAGGACAGCCCCACCGGGCCCTGGTGGCCGGAACGGATCACCGCCAGTGACCTGCTGGCGGGTCGACCGACCCAGCCCAGCCCAGGACGCGCGTCCTGGTGTTACGGCACTCCCGGCCTGGCCCGCGCCCAGCAGCTCGCCGCCATCGCCCTGGCTGACACCGCCCAGCAACAGCGCGCTGAGGCAGCTCTCGCCGCCTGCCTCACGAACCCCGCTCAGCTCGCCCAGTTCGTCGACCCGGCGATCTGCCACGGCTGGGCGGGCCTGATCGCCACCGTCCGCTGCGCCGCCACCGACGCCCGCTTCCACCCGCTCGCCAGCCACCTCCCCGACCTGATCGACCAGCTCCTCCGCAGCCTCGACACAGCGCCCAGCACCGGCTGGCGACTCACCGGCCTCATCGACGGCACGGCGGGCATAGCCGCAGTCCTGCACGCCATCACGACCGACACCGGCGCTCTCTGGGAGACCGCGCTCCTGCTCGACCTTCCTCCGGCCCTACCAGCCCAGCGCTCGGGAGACAGCGAGTGAGCATTCCCGACGCCGAGTCCGCCTGGTGCGGGGTGACGGTGTGGTGCCAGGACTGGCAGGCAGCCGAACATCTGGGGGTCACCCAGCTGGCACCGCTGCTGACTACAGCTGAGCAAGCGGACGAGATCAGCTTGTGGTGGTTCACCAGGAAGGCAACATCCTGGCGGATCCGATGGCGCCCTGGTCCAGGAAGAGACGGCGCGGGGTTCGGCGACCGCAGGCTTCGTGTCGTGCTCGACGGCGACACGGTCAATCGCTGGGCGCCCGCCGTCTACGAGTCTGAGATCCATGCCTTCGGCGGCCCCGCCGGCATGGACGTCGCGCATCTGCTCTTCCACCACGACAGCCGCAACGTCCTCGCGCACCTCGGCCGAGCCCGCCCTAAGCATCGGGCCGAGATCGGACTCGTACTGGCTGTGGCGCTACTGAAGTCCGCTGGCCAGGACTACTACGAACAGGGTGACGTCTGGACTCGCGTCGCCGGTCACCGCCGCACCCGCCAGGCGAGCACACGGCAGCCCGGCGCCGCATCGGCTGCCCGAACCGCCGTTTGGCAACTTCTCGCCGCCCGCACAGTGCAGCCGCTCGAAGCGTTGCCGGCATGGCCAGCGGCGTTCCGGCACGCTGGTCGGTCACTTGCGAACCTCGCCGACCAGGGTCAGCTCACCCGCGGCCTCCGCGCGGTTCTCGCCCATCACATCCTGTTCGCCTGGAACCGTCTCGGCATCCCCGCCTCCGACCAGGCGCAGCTCGCCCACACCGCCGCCGACATCATCTTCGATGGCCTCGGCTCGACCCCTGACGAACGGTGACCACGATGACCAGCCGAACCCCCGAGCAGCTCCGCGACGACCTGGTCGCCGACATCCGCCGCTGGGGCACGTTCCGAACCGCCCAGGTCGAAGCCGCATTCCGCACGGTGCCGCGACACCTTTTCCTGCCCGACGTCGACCTGGAAACCGCCTACGGCCCACAGGTTGTCGTCACCCGGCGAGCCCCCGACGGCACCGCGCTGTCCTCGGCCTCGCAACCCAGCCTCGTCGCCGCCATGCTCGAACAGGCCGACGTCCAGCCCGGCCATCGCGTCCTGGAGATCGGCACCGCCACCGGCATCAACGCCGCGCTCCTGGCCGAGCTCACCGGCCCGACCGGCCAGGTGACCACCATCGAGATCGACGAGGACCTCGCCGCAGGCGCGCGCACCGCGCTGACCACAGCCGGCTACGAGCGCGTCGATGTGATCGATGGGGATGGTGCGGCGGGCCACCCGGGCGGGGCGCCCTACGACCGGATCGTGATCACGGCCGGGGCCTGGGACCTGGCCAGGGGTTGGTGGAACCAGCTTGCCCCCGCTGGCCGCATCGTCGTCCCCCTCCGTCTCCACGGAAGCGGCCTCACCCGCTCCCTCCCGCTCGACGCGGTCGAGCCGGGCCGGCTGGTCAGCCGCTCGGCGCTCGTCTGCGGATTCGTCCCCCTGCGCGGCACCGACGCCCACAGCGGACACGTGCTGACCCTCGCGGACGGCGTCACCCTGCGCGTCGATGACCACGACCCCGCCGACGAAACGGCGCTACGCGCCGCGGCGGCCAGCCCACCCCACAGCCTGTGGACCGGGCTGACGATCCACGACGACGAACCGACCGCCCACCTCGACCTGTGGCTCGTCACCGCCGGCGCCCGGTTCGGCCGCCTCGCCGTCGACACCACCATCTGCCACGACAGCCAGCTCACTCCGACGCGACGCTGGGCCGGAGCCACCATCCACGACGGGACCACCATCGCCTACATCACGCTGCGCCCCCTCACGCCCGACACCGACGAACTCGGCGTCACCGCCCACGGACCCCACGCGGCCACCCTCGCCGCGCACCTCACCGACCTGCTGCACCACTGGCGCAAAGAAGGCCCTGCCGAACCTGTCGTCACCGCCCATGCCGCAGACACCCCGGAGGACCAGACCGTCGCCGGACACCGCATCGACCGGCCGAACAGCCGGCTCACCGTCCGCTGGCAGCTCTGAGAAAAGGCGCGACCCGGTGGCCCTCACCACGTCAATGGATGCGGCACCCACGACGTTCACGCTCGTCGCCCCACGATTTCCCCTCGTCCCCCGTGACCGGCCATCCTGCCCAGCCCTCGACGCCCGGATCGCCCACGTCGCCGCCCTCGCCGCCCAGGCCGCCGAGGACGGCGACAACGCACTGCTGCGCGCCGCCGAAGCTCACAACCTCGCGGCGCTGATCGCCAGCGACTGCGGACTACCTGACCTCGCCCACCGCCTCTGCTGGCGCCAAATCGACACGCTTCCGTTCCACCGCCCTCTCGACGGGGCAACGGCGAAACTTGCCCTTCAGCCCCTGATCAACCTGGCGCGGCTGCGGCTACGCACCGGCGACGGTCCCGGTGCCCACCGTCTCCTCACCACGCTCTACGGCGCCGTCGCAACGAAAACCGAGGCCACCCTTGACGGCCGGACCTTCACCTTCGACGACTTCGTCACCGCTGCTGACCATCCCCAGCTCGTCAGCTGGCTGTGGACCGTCCTACTCGCCGACGGAACCCGTGCCCTGACCCGCACCGGGCACTGGACCGAAGCCCTCGACCACCTCCACCGCCACAAAGGCATTGGGCGGCGCCTCCTCGACGGCCGCCAAACAGCAATCATCGCCCACCACGCCTGTCAAGACCACCACACCGCCGAGCAGCTCCTCGCCGCCACAGCGACCACCCAGCCCTGGGAACAGTCCGTTGCCGTCTGCCTCCGTCTCTTCAACGACCGCATCACAGGCCACAAAGCTCCTGGCGACGGCTGTAGCGTGATCGGCGAACTCTCGGCGTCGAACACCCCTGGGCACCTGACATTCCGCACTCAGCTCGGGCTGTGCCTTCTCGACCTCGCGGGCACATCCGATTACCTGCGACCTACGCTCGACACGATCATCGGTGGTGCCCTGGAAAGCGGCGATGCATACGCTGCCCGCGACCTTCTCAACCACCAAGCTGCCCGCAGCTACCTGCGCGACGACCAGTTCGAGCTCCTCACCGAAATACGACGGCGCTCCGGACTCGGCGTCGGACACATCCCTGAAGGGCTCCGCAGAAGGCTCCTAGCCGCGGTCACCGCCTCCGCCCTTACTGCTCGGTGACCCGCGTCACCGGCAAGACAAGCATCACTCCTGTCGCGTGAAACCGGAAGCGGGTCTGTCCAGGATCCCGCTTCCGGGCGGGGGGCCGGTTCCGGCTCGACCCTGTGCGCACTGCGACGTTGCTGTCACATCAACCAGCGGTACTGAGGCAGATGCCGGAGACGAAGGACATCTGCGCCGCCCATCGATCTCCAGACTAAAAGACCTACGATTTACAGTTTAGCCAAGGAAGTTCCGTGGACGATACTCCCTTCCCTCTAACGTCTACTCAATTGCACACCACCGTTCCGCACTCGGCACGGATCTACGATTACTTCCTGCAAGGAAAGGATAACTTCCCGGCGGACCGGGAAGCCGGGGAGGCGGCGCTGGAGGTTTTCCCGTATGTGGCGGAGGCGGCGCGGGCGAATCGACGATTCCTGCACCGGGTTGTGCAGTACCTGGCCGAGCAGGCAGGGGTCTCGCAGTTTCTGGATGTGGGGACGGGGATTCCGACGTCTCCGAACCTGCACGAGGTCGCTCAGGGTGTGCGGCCGGAGGCGGGTGTGGTGTACGTGGATAACGACCCGCTCGTGCTGGCGCATGCCCGTGCATTGCTGACCAGCTCGCCGCAGGGACGCACCGCCTATCTGGATTGCGACCTGCTGGCCCCGGACCGGATCCTGTCGTCGCCGGAGGTCCGAGACACGTTGGATCTGTCTCGGCCGGTCGCGTTGACGCTGATAGCGGTGCTGCATTTCGTGCCCGATGAGGCCGACCCGCTCGGTGTGGTGCGCCGGCTGCTGGAGGCGTTGCCCTCGGGTAGCTACCTGGCTCTTTCGCAGGTGACCGCCGATTTCAACGCCGAGGCCATCGGGCAGCTCGCCGAGACCTACCGGGACCGGGGTATCGCGGCGCAGCCGCGTAGCCGCGCCGAGGTGACCCGGTTCGTCGACGGGTTGGAGCTGGTCGAGCCCGGAATCGTCGCGGCGCACCGATGGCGACCCGACGCCGCAGAGGACCACGGGCTGGTGGACGAGCAGGTGTCGGTCTGGTCCGTCCTCGCCCGAAAGCCGTAACGGGATTTGTACCTCGTCCAGGGCCGGTCCTGACCGGACAGGGAATCACCTCGCCCGCGACCCGATCAGGGTCCGCTACCACCACGCCCGCTGCATAACCCGCCAGCGGCGACCACACCGAAAGAGATCGTCCCCATGACCCTGCCCACACGCGACAGTTCCCCGGACGCCTTGCACGCGGCGATGGTCCGCCGGCTCGCCCGCTCCGGGAACGTCCTCACCGATGCCGTCGCGGACGCGATGGCCGCCGTGCCCCGCCACCTGTTCCTGCCCGACACACCGCCGAGGATGGCCTACTCCGAGCAGGACATCATCACCAAACGCGCCGCCGCCGGCCCGGCGCTGAGCTGGGCATCAGCGCCCGGGACCATCGCCACGACACTCGAACAACTCATCGTCCTTCCCGACCAGAACGTTCTCGAGGTCGGCACCGGAACTGGTTACACCACCGCTCTCCTCGCCCACCTGACCGGCACGGGCGGACACGTCACCACCCTCGACATCGACCCCGACATCACCGCGGCGGCCCGCGACACCCTCACCGCCACCGGCCACACCACGATCACCGCGCTCACCGGCGATGGCCGGCACGGCCACCCCGACGCCGCGCCCTACCACCGGATCGTCGCCGCCGGCACCTGGGACATCCCCGCGGCCTGGTGGGACCAGCTCGCCCGCGGCGGCCGTCTCGTCGTCCCCCTACGCCTGCGCGGCGCGAGCTACAGCATCGGATTCGCCCACCGGGGCGACCGCATGGTCTCCGACACCATCGGACCCGCCGGCCTCACACCCATGATCAGCGGTGAAGGGGAACGGACCGCGTCCATCCACCAGGACAACCTCGTCTGCCTGGTCTGGGATCACGACCAGCCGATCACCAGCGCCGCACTGAGCGGAGTCCTGCACCGTGACCGGGCGGTCGCGGTCTCCGGTGTCACGCTGGGCCGCAACACCCCGGTGGACGGTATTTGGCTACGCCTCGCCGCGACCGAAGCAGGCTGCTGCCGCATCACTGCCCGAGGGCCCGCCGTCACCTCACAGCTGTGCACACCCGCGATCCCGCTCGGGAGCCCGGCTCTCGTCGAGGACGACTCCCTGGCCTACCTCACTCTCACCCGCGAACACGACGGGTACACCCACGTCCTGGGCGCCGTCGGATACGGCCCGAAACGCCATCAGCTCGCTGACCGGATCATCGCCGCGATCCACGCGTGGGATCGGGACCGCACCGCAGCCCCGACGATCATCCTGCATCGCGGCACACCCAATACCACCAGCCGAACCAGACTGATCATCAAAGGTGAGAATCGTCTGACGATCACCCACTGACCTCGGTGCTGGCCAAGGCGTAGTACGACTGCGAGCAACGAAGAAGCGTCGGTGTCCGGCCGGCCCGCGTTCTCCCAGCTGACGGTGCGCGTCCCGCGAGGTCACCTAGCTCGCGGTCACCGGCCTGATCATCATGGGCCGCCACTGCCCGCCGCGTGACGGCATGTCTGCGCCGGGCACGATCCCGACCAGGGACAACCGCCGGGACATTGCCTTCTGATCAGCCCGTGTCGCCCGGTACCCACAGGGAGGGCCAGGCAGGAAGATGACTGTCCGTCGCGCCACGGAGCTTCCAGCGCCCCGACCATGGCAGATTATTGATCCTCTGGGTTAAAACAATTTTGCATGAACCTGCCATGCACTTGCATCGGCACGAGAAGATGCCCTCAGACTAACCGGGGCCCACTACGTTGAGTCAACTCCTGGACTCGCCGAGCCGAGCAGGCCACCCTGAGGCAAACGTCGAGGACAAAACAAGATCGACAAATGCCTGGGTTGAGGGGGCCGCGGAAGGCCAGGGATCTGACCAGCGGTTTTCCGCATTCGCGATCGCCGTCCCCCGCGGACCGGCCACCGGGACCGACCGCCTGGCCGCAGCGCTTTGGCCGCCTGCCCAGCCTTCGCACTTGAGACGATAAGCTACTCAGAGTAGCTGACCGGATTGCTCCGGCGCAGCCTAGACCGTTCCGCCCACCGTGTCTCCTGTGAGATTTACACCCCTTGTCCTCACTTGGTGTAGAGGGTCTATAACTCTCGCACCTTGAGGGGGTCACTTAAGCGAGGGGCACGGGTCAGATGGGTAACGGAACGTGAGGCGGCACGGATGGTCGCTCGGCGGCACGGTCGCCCTGCTGGCCCTACTGGCAACCAGCGCCTGCGCCGACGGCACCGGCGCCCCACCAGCGCCGGCACCTCCAGCAACGGCCCGGCCCATTCCCTCCCCGGCCAGCCCCTCAGCGTCGTTGACCGCGGCACAGGTCGCTGAGCGCGATGCCCTCGCCGCTTACCGGGGCATGTGGGAAGACTGGGTGCGCCTCGCGGAGACCTCCGACTATCAAAATCCTGATCTTGCGCATCATGCTAGCGGCGAGGCATTGAGCCTTATCTACAAGAACATCTATCTGAACAAGAGTGACGGCGTTGTAAGTCGCGGGAATCCGGTGCTGCAGCCTCGCGTCACATCCGTATCTCCGCCGGAGGCGCCAGACCAAGCAGTTATCGAGGACTGCGTTGACGACCGCGACTGGCTGAACTATCGGGCCGACGGGCAACGTCAGGACGATGAGACGGGAGGTCGGCGCCTTACCCAGGCCCTGGCCTTGGAAATGGCCGGAGCATGGAAGATAGATCGGCTTGTCGTGCAAACAGTCGGGACGTGCTGAGATGGTGGGCAGCGATTAGCGTGGCGCTCTTTTTAGGGTTCGTCTTGGCCGGCCCGGCCGCAGCACGAACTCCCCTCGGCTACGTCGAGTGCAACCCGAAGGCCGAGCAGTGCGACCTATTTGCAGAAAATCGACCAGATCCGGCTAGTCCTGCGCCTCTACGTCCCGCACCCCCTCACTCGACCCAACCGCAGGCAGATCGCGAATGCACGAGCCCCTTTACACATGAGCCCGTGCGCTGTGTAGATCCTGAACTCGGATGGCTCGCAAACGACGGCTGCTACTACAAGAGCGCCGCTGGATTTGTGGCGACACCTGAATTGGAAACGCGGGAGGCGACTCCAGGTGTGGCAGGTTCTTGGTATGAGCGTAAATGCGTTGGATTGAGTGGCAGCGGGGCGGTGGTGTGGCGGCCGGATGCGGCAATTGGTGCGGTTGTTCCGCCTTCGCCGGAGGTAGTGGCGCAGCGGGCCGTGAGTCAGCTGGTGTTGCCGTCTCCGGTGGTAGAGGTGTCTCCCGGCCTGGATGTGGTGCAGACGGTCGGGGTTCCGGTGTGGTTGTGGATTTCGGGTGGGTGGGGGCCGGTATCTGCGACGGCGGCGGTGCCGGGGGTGTCGGTGACGGCGACGGCGCGGCCGGTGTCGGTGTTGTGGGATTTCGGGGCCGGTGGGCAGATCCGCTGTGCGGGTCCAGGCCGGGCGTTTCGGCCGGGTGTCGATGACCCGGCAGCCGGATCGGAGTGCTCGATCGCGTTCGCGCGTAGTTCGGCGGGTCAGCCGGGGGGCCGGTTCCCGGTGACGGTGACGGTGACCTGGCAGGTGGGGTGGGCCGGTGCCGGTCAGACCGGTGAAGCCGCGGGGCTGACATCCCAGACGGCCGCGTCGGTCGCGGTTGGGGAGTCGCAGGGCCTGGTGTTGCCGGGGGCGGGCAGGTGAGCGCGGCGGGCCGGACACGGCGTCATGGGGATGTGCGTCTGCCGGTGCGGGAGAGGTCTCGGGGTGGGGCGGCTCGGCGGGCGCTGGTCGGGGTGCTGCTGGTCGCACTGTCCGTCGCCGCGTTCGTCGTCATCGGTGGTCAGCGAGAAGGCCGGAGGGAGTTGCTGGTCGTGGCCCGCGACGTCCCGGCCGGCCGGGTGCTGACGGTGCAGGATCTGCGCCCGGTGTCGGTGGGTGCCGGGGCCGGGGTGGATGTGGTGGCTGCGGACGCGGTGGATGCGGTCGTGGGCCGGGTGGCGGTGGTGCCGCTGGTCGCGGGCAGCCTGCTCCCCGCGGGTGCGGTAGGGGATGGGTCGCGGGTGCCGCCGGCGGGGCGGGCAGTGGTCGGGGCGGCGTTGAAGGCAGGCCAGTACCCCCCGGAGCTGGCTCGGGGCGATGGGGTGTCGGTCATCCTCAGCGCGGCGTCGACCAGCGGCGCGGACCCCACGGTTTCCACGCCCTCGACGGGCTCACCGGCCCGGTCGGTGCAGGGGCTGGTCGTGACTGTCCAGGGCGACGAGGCGAACCCGGCCGGGGCCGGCGGGGTGGTGGTGGTGTCGCTGCAGGTCGCGGACGGGGACGCCGAGACCGTGGCCGAAGCGGCGGCAGCAGGTCGGGTCGCGCTGGTGGTGCGGGCGGTGTCCCGGTGAGCGGCCTGGTCGTGGTGGGGTCGGTGAAGGGTTCGCCGGGGGTGACGACGGCGGCGTTGGCGCTGGCAGCGGCCTGGCCGGCCGGTCAGACCGAAGCCGATCCGCTGCTGGTGGAGGCCGACCCCTCGGGTGGGGATGTGGCCGGCTGGTATCAGCTGCGGGGCTATCCAGGGCTGTTGAGCTGGGCGGCTGCCGCACGCGGCGGAGCAGCCCCGGTGGACGCGCACGTGTGGGAACTCGCCGGCGATGTGGGGCTGGTGGCGGGGCCGGTCGAGGCCGGCTCCGCCCGCGGAGCGGTCGCGGTCCTCGCCCAGACCGGGTCAGTGCCCGAGGCAGCGTCAGGCCGGCTGATCGTGGCGGACTGCGGCCGGCTCGACCCCGCCTCTCCTGCGTTGCCGATCGCCGGGGCTGCCGGGGTGCTGGCGGTGCTGGTGCGTCCGGTCCCCGCCGAGCTGGCCCGCGTGACGGCACGGGCCGGGGAACTGACTGGCGCAGGCCGCCGGGACTGCGTCCTGATCCTCGCCGGCGAATCCGCCTGGCCCACCGGACGGGTCGAGGACGCTGTCGGCCTGCCCGTGGTCGGAGTGTTGCCGCATCATCCGCGGGCCGCGGCTGGTGTGTCCGGGGGGCGGTTCGGCCGTGGAGCCCGCCGCTCCCAGCTCCTACGCGCCGCCGCCGACATCGCCACCACACTCGACCGCCGCCTCGCCGCACAGCCCACCGGATCGTCGCGGGCCCTCGCCCCGCCACCCACGGTCGCGCCACCAGGTCCACCGCCGCTGCGGGCCGGTGTTCACCCTCCTGCTCTGCCCCGCTCGACGTTCTCCCTCCCGCAGCGGGGGGAGCAGCGGGCTGCGGTGTCCGGCTGGGTTCCCACGGTCCCTGACCGGGCCGGCCCACCCCCGGCACGCCACCGGGAAGGCCAGCGATGACCGACAACGTCGACGCGCTGGCGGCCCGGGTCCGGGTGCAGGTCGGCGCGGCACTGTCCGCGCGGCTGCAAGCCCGAGAAGCCCAAGGGCTTCCGCCGTTGGGTCGGGCGGATCAGCGGGCGTTGACCTCGGAGCTGATCTCCGCCGTGTTGGCGCGGCACGCCCAGACCCAGCTCACCGACGGCGGGCAGTTGCTGTCCGCCCAGGTCGAAGAACAGATCAGCCGAACCGTCCTCGACAGCCTCTACGGGCTCGGGGGGCTGCAGCCGCTGCTCGATGACCCGAGCATCGAGAACATCTCGGTAAACGGCTGCGACGTGGTGTGGGTGCGCCGCTTCGACGGCCGCCGCGAACGCCTCCCCGCGGTCGCCCGCTCCGATGCCGAGCTGGTCGAGCTCGTCCGCACGGTGGTGGCACGGGCCGGGGTGGAGGAACGCCGCTGGGACCGGGCCTCCCCGGAGGTGTCCTGCCAGCTCCCCGACGGCTCCCGCCTCCACGCCCTGATGGCGGTGGCGCATCGGCCGGTGGTGTCGATCCGCCGCCACCGCTACCAGCAGATCACCCTCGACCAACTCGTCACCGACCTGCACATGCTCAACGCCGAGCTACGGCACTTCCTGAACCGGCTGGTCCTGGCCCGACGCAACCTGCTCATCGCCGGCGGGACCGGCATCGGGAAAACCACCTTCCTACGCGCACTGGCCGCGGACATCCCGTACACCGAGCGGATCATCACGATCGAGGACAGCTACGAACTCGGCCTGGACCGCGACGGGCAGCACGGCGACGTCGTCGCACTGCAGGCCCGCGAGCCCAACATCGAAGGCGAAGGCGCGTTCAGCCAGGCTGACCTCGCCCGCTCCGCGCTCCGGATGAGCCCCGACCGGGTCATCGTCGGAGAAGTCCGCGGCGCCGAAGTCATCCCCATGCTCAACGCCATGAGCATGGGCGTCGACGGCTCGATGGCCACCATCCACGCCTCCTCCTCCGGCGCGGTGTTCCTGAAACTGGCCGCCTACGCCGCGCAGGCCGCCGAACGGCTCAGCATGGAAGCCACCATGCTGCTCGCGGCGAGCGCGGTGCACTTCGTCATCCACCTCGGCTACACCCCCGACGGGCGGCGGGTCGTCTCCAGCGTCCGCGAGGTCGTCGGCGCCGACGGGATGATCATCTCGACGAATGAGGTGTGGCGCCCCGGCCCCGACCGCACCGCCGTCCCCGGCGCACCGCTGCGCCCCGACACCGCAACCCTGCTCGCCCGCATCGACGACCACCGGCACTCCTACCGCGCTCCCAGTGCCGACAGCGGCCCGGACGGTGGCTGGGCGCCATGGTGAACGCAGATGCCGGGGTGCTGCTCGCGGTCGGCTGCGGGACGGGCTGCGGGATCGGCCTGTGGCTCGCCGGTACAGGCACCGCCCCGTTCACCGCGGCAGCCCGCGCGTGGGCGGGCCGGCGGATCGGGGGCCTGTCCCGCCAGGCCCGCGCCGCCCGCACTCTCGGTGCGGTTGCCGCAGCGATCGTCGTGGGGCTGCTGACGGGCTGGCCTGTGGCCGCCGCCCTCGCAGCGTTGGCGGTGGTCATCCTCCCGGGGCTGCTCACCTCGGGCCGGGCCGAGCAGGCCCACACCGACCGGGTCGAGGCGATCGCGGTATGGACGGAAATGCTGCGCGACACCCTCGCGGGCGCCGCCGGCCTCGAACAAGCGATCCGCGCCACCGCGCCCATCACCCCCAGCCCCATCCGCGCCGAGGTGGTGCAGCTCGCCACCGCCCTCGACGCCGGGACCCGCCTGCCCGACGCGCTCGCGGAGTTCGCGGACGCTGTCGATGACCCGACCGCCGACCTGGTGGTCGCAGCGCTGGTGATGGCCGCGACCCGCCAAGCCCGTCACCTCGCCGACCTGCTGGGCCGGCTCGCCGCCGCCGCCCGTGACCAGACCGCGCTGCGGCTGCGCACCGCGGCGTCCCGCGCCCGGATCCGCACCTCCACCCGGGTCATCGCCACCACCACCCTGGCCATGGCCTTCGGCCTCGTCGTCCTCTCCCCCGCCTTCGTCGAGCCCTACGACAGCGCCGCCGGGCAAATAATGCTGCTCGCCGTCGCCGCCCTCTTCGCCGCCGGGCTGACCTGGCTGTCCCGCATGGGCCGCACCCCAACCTCAGGAAGAATCCTCACCCGCCTACCCGCCCGGAGCCGACCATGACCGGGCTTCTGCTCGCCTACGGCACGGCCACGGGTGTGGGCCTGTGGCTGGTCTGGACGGGGCTGCGCCCCGCCGAACCCGACCTGCGCCAGCTCATCGCCGACCTGCACCCCACCCCACCGACCCCCGGCGAACCAGCGACAGTCTCGGGCGGGTGGGCGGCTCGCGCGGGACGTCCTCTCGCCCGCCGGCTTACTCCCGGCTCGCTCATCCCGGCCAGTATCAGCCGCGACCTTGTCTCGCTCGACCGGGATCCCGCCACCCACCTCGCCGAGAAGATCACCAGCGGGGTGGTCGGGTTCTTCCTGCTCCCGCTCCTGGCCGTCGTCCTCGCCGTCGGTGGGGTGCGGCTGCCTGTGGTGTTGCCGGCGGCGGGTGCGCTCGTCCTCGCCGCCGTCGGGTTCGTCGCACCGGATCTGGCAGTCCGCGCCGACGCCGCCGCGCACCGCCGGGCGCTGCGCGCCGCCTTCTCGAGCTTTTTGGATCTGGTGGTGATCGCGTTGGCGGGCGGCGCCGGGGTCGAGCAGGCCCTCGATGACGCCGCGTCCATCGGTACCGGCCCCGCCTACACCCAGCTGCGCCGCGCTGTGGACACCGCTGTCCTCACCGGCACCCCGATCTGGACCACCCTCGCCGACCTCGGACACCGCCACGGCATCCCCGACATCGTCGAGACCGCCGCCAGTGTGGAACTCGCCGGCGGGGAAGGCGCGAAGATCCGCGCCTCCCTCGCTGCCAAAGCCGCTTCCATCCGCCTACGTGCCCTCACCGACGCCGACGCGGACGCCGCCGCGGCCACCGAACGCATGTCCCTACCCGTCGCCCTGCTCTTCCTCGGATTTCTTCTCTTGATCGGCTACCCCGCCGTCGCCCGCGTCATGACCAGCCTGTGAAAGGTCCGCGAGTTCACCCATTCCGACCCCTGCCCGGAAGGATCCCTCCCGCCGTGCCCCGACTCCGCCGCGCCGGCCCCCGCGCCGCGATCCGCCGTCCAGTAGCGGCAGCCACCGCCATGGTGCTCGGCCTGCTGACCCTCGCCTACGCCCGTCTGCACGCGTGGGAGACCCGGGCCCGTGAGGAGGACCGGGACGGCGGCTACAGCACCGAGACCGTCATCGTCACCGCGCTGCTGGTCGTCCTCACGCTCGCCGTCATCGGGATCATCGGCCGAGCGCTGATCGACAAGGCCAACAGCATCGACCTATGACCCCGCCACCCACCCTCCACGCGCGGCGGATCCCGCTTCCACTGCGGCCCGCCTGCCGCCGCGCCCTTGGGCACTTCTCCGAGCGCACCGGCGACAGCCGAGAGGCCCCCGACACGGGCGCGGTCAGCGTCGAGCTGGTCATCGCCACACCCCTGCTGATCACCATGCTGCTGGTCGTCATCCAGTACGCCCTGTGGGCGCACGCCAGCCACATCGCCGCCACCGCCGCCCGCCGCGGCGCGGACGCCGCCCGCGCCTACGGCGCCACCCCCACCGCCGGATCTGATGCCGCGCAGATCACCCTCGACCAGCTCGGCGACACCGTCCTCACCGCCACCCACATCCAGCTCGACGCCCGCCCGGAGACGGTCACGATCACGGTCACCGGGACCGCGGTCAGCCTGCTACCCGGAATCTCCCTGCACGTGACCGGTCACGCCACCGGAACCGTCGAGCGGTTCACCCCATGAACCGCTCTTCCGCCCGCCCCGACCGGTGGCAGCGATGCGGGCCTGCGCAACCGAGCGCAGAAGGTGCTAGCGATACGGGATCGGCCGCCGTCGAACTCACCCTACTCACACCGCTGATCATTCTACTGCTGGTGCTGATCATCTACGCGGGGCGAGCGGTGAACGCCCGCGGGCAGGTCGACAGCGCCGCACACACCGCCGCCCGCGCCGCGAGCATCGCCCGCACCCCCACCCAGGCCCGCGCCGCCGCCCAAGCGGCCATCGCCCCCGACCTCACCGGTGCAGGACCCTGCACCGCCCTCACCGTCCAGGTCGACACCAGCCAGTTCCACCCCGGAGGCGTCGCCCGCGCCACCGTGGTCTGCCAGCTCGACCAGTCCGACCTCGCCGCCGGCCTGCCCATCCCCGGACAGCGGACCCTCACCGCCACGGCGAGCGCCCCCATCGACCTCTATCGGACGGTCATCACCGCCCGTCTTCCCACAGGCGGCCCGGTCTTGGCCCGGATCGGTGAACGCACGTGAGAGTAGCCCGCGTCCTGAGGAAGCGGTGGCGAAGCGCCGCCGCCCTGCTCGGCGCCGTCGCCGCCTTGGCCGCGGTAGGTGCCGTAGCCGTGGTCGCCGCTTTCGACAGCCAGCGCACTGTCACCTCCGGCCCGCCCCCGGCGGCGGCCTCCCCCCTGCAGGACGCCCCCGACCCGGACGGCCGGATGCTCCTCCCGCCGGCACGTTCCTTCGCGGACAACGGGGTACCGCTGCACTTTCCACACACCACCGCAGGAGCGGTATCGGCTACGGTCCGCTGGAGCCAGATGGTGATGCCCCGCGATCCGGCCGACCAGACCGGCATCTTCGCGGTGATCGCCACCCGCGGCTATCTGACACGCGCCGAAGGCATCGTCGACGACGGCTACAGCCCACCCCGCCTCCCTCCAGACGGTGCGCTGTTCTTCCGCCCCCTCGGCGCCCGGGTTCTCTCCGCGGAAGCTGACCGCACCACGGTCGCCCTCCTGCACGCCAGCAGGGTCGCCACCAGCGCCACACCTACCCCACCGCTGATCGGGACGGTCACCTGGACGCTGACCTGGACTGACGGCGACTGGCACCTCGACGACATCCACCCCACACCACCCTCCGCCCGGCTGCGACTGCCGACCTCCGACAGTCCGGCTGCGGTCACCGCGGCGGGCTGGGACCGGTTCCACCGTGCCTGACCAGGACCAGGACCGGGATCGGGATCGGGATCGGGATCGGGGGACAGTGACGGCGTTCTTCCTCGTGCTCACGGTCGCGCTGATCGGCGTGACCGGACTTGTCGTGGACGGCGGGCTCGCCCTGGACCGGAAAACGGCCGCGATCAGCCTCGCCGCCGAAGCCGCCCGCGCCGGAGCCCAAGGGCTGGACCTGGAGACCTATCGGACCAGCGGCGTCGTTCACCTCGACCCAGCCGCCGCCCGCCGGCGCGCCGAGCAGTACCTCACCGCCGCCGGGACGCAGGGGACCGTCACCGCAACCGCCACCACGGTGACGGTCGAGGTCACCGTACAGATACCGACCCAGCTCCTCGGCATCGTCGGAGTCGACACGCTCACCGTCACCGGCCACGCCACCGCAGCCCCCATCCACGGCGTCACCACCCCCTCCGTCCCAGGAGGCACTCTGTGAGCCGACGGGCCAGACCACGCCGGGTCAGACCGCTGCACCGTCTCGGCGGACTCCTACGCGCACTCGCCGGCCTCACCGCCACCAGCGCCGTCCTGATCGCCGCACCCGCCGCGATGTGGCAGCTCGTCGGCTGGCCACTGCCCGACCACGTTCCAAGCTGGACAGAGATCGTCGATACCGCGAGCTCACCACTCACCCAGGACCTGATCCTCGGCCTGATCGGCGCCCTGTTCTGGTACACCTACGCCCTGATCGCGGTGTCCATCGCCGTCGAAGTCGTCGCCACCATCGGCGGCTGGCACCGGCCCCGGCTGCCCACCGGCGGCCCCGCCCAAGCCCTGGCCGCCGTCCTTGTCGGCATGATCCTCACCGGCCTACTCACCGCCACCACCCGCACCAGCACCAGCCCGCCCACACCCACGGTCCTCGCCGCCTACCAGCGACCCGCACCCGTCACCGCCCCCGCCGACCCCACCCCCCAGGCCGGCACCCCGGCCGCGGACCCCACCGCGCCGGCCGGGCCAAGCTGCACCGTCGCCCCCTACGACACCCTCTGGTCGCTGGCCGAAACCTGGCTGCGCGACGGGCTGCGCTGGCACGAGATCTGGGCCCTCAACCACGGCCGCGTCCAACCCGACGGCACCCAGCTCACCACCCCCGACCTGCTACGCCCCGGCTGGATCCTGCACCTACCCCCCGACGCCCAACCCCCCACCGACCACACCCCACCGGCGCCGGCCACACCCAGCACAGCCATCCCACTCCCCCCGACAGGTCCGAGCGGGCCGCAGGCGGACATCCCGGCCGCGGCTCCCAGCCCCACAGCTCCCACACCCCGGTCGCCCAGCACGCCACAGCGCAGCAACCCCACTCCCGGCTGGACCCCGACCTTCCCCCCAGCCCCGGTCGCCCCGGGCCCCTCGGCGACACCGCCTCCCCACACACCACCGCCCACCAGCACGCCCCCGCCACCCCACACCGCGCCCGGCCAGGACCATCCGATCCGGCTACCTTCCGGCGCGGTCCTGCCTCTCGGCCTCATCGCCGCCCTCGCCGCCGCGGTCACCATCGCCCGGCTCCTGCGCACCCGCCGCCGCCCCGTCCCCACCCCACCCGGCCAGCCCACCCCCACCGACCCACCCCTGCCCCTCGTCATCCGCGAAATCCTGCGCGTCAGCCGCCCACCCACCACCGACGACGAAGACCCCGAACCCGTCAACGACCTGTCCGCCGCACCGCCACCGGCAACCGGCCTCAGCACCGCCGTGCTCCACGCTTCGGCCCCTGGCAGCCAGGCTCCTCCCAGCCCGACCACAACTCCCTCCACCAGCACCACCCCCGGTGATGTCGACCCGGTGGGGCCTGCAGAGGGGCTTCCTGCCGAGTTGCTGCGCACCGGCCGGCTCGACCTGCACGGCCCGGCCGCACCCGCCGCGGCCCGCGCCATCATCCTGAGCGTTCTCGCCGACCACCACCGCGACCGGACCACCTGGCCCGCCCGGCTGATCATCCCCCACAGTGCCGTCAGCCTGCTCGACCTGCCCCGCCCGCTCCTCGACGCACTCCCGCAGGCCACGATCACCGCCAACACCGACGCCGCGCTCGACCTCGCTGACCGCGAGGCGCTCCGCCGCGCCCGGCTCACCGACGACACCACCACGACCAGCCTGGACGAGCTGCGCGCCGCGCTACCCGACGAGATGATCCCCACCGTCCTACTTCTAGCCAGCGCACCCAACCCCCACGACGGACGGCTCGCCGCCTTGGCCCACAGCGGTGCCCAGCTCGGCATCTACACCATCACCGTCGATACGACCGCCGACCCGGCCGGCGACGATCAGCCACCGCTGCCCTGGCAGCTCACACCCGCCCAGGCCAGCGACCTCCTGCACGTCCTCACCCAAGCCACCGACCAACCCACCCCACCCGCTGACCCCACCCCCGACGTCGCGACACCCGCCCGCGTCCCCCCACACACCCCCGTGGCCGGGGCCCGCCCCGCGCCCCCGACGGTTGTGCCACCACCCGCCAAGCCAGCGCCCTCACCCGCGACCGCAACCCCACCACCCCCTGAACCGGCCGCCACCAGCGCACCCGCACAGCCCGCAGAACAGACCAGCCACGCCGACCAGCCGGGCAGGCGGGTACGGCTCGTGCTTTTCGGCCGGCCCGCCGTCCACCTCGACTCCGTGCCTCTCGCTGGCGGGCTACGGACCCTCAGCCTGGAGATCGCCGCCTACCTTGCCGTCCACCCCAGCGGCGTCACCGGAGACCGCCTCGCAGCCGATCTCCTCCCCGACCAGGACCCGACCCGCGCCCGCAACCAGATCTACCGCGCCGTCGCCGCCCTCCGCGACACCCTGCGCACCGCCACCGGCGACCCCACCCTCACCCCCATCCTCAGCGGGAAAACCGGCTACCGCCTCGACCCGACCCTGATCACGGTCGACCTGTGGGAATTCGACACGGCCCTGACCGCCGCCGGACACGCCCCCGACGACCCCGCCCGCATCACCGCGCTCACCCGCGCCGTCAACCTCGCCACCGCCACACCCCTCGGGGACACCGCCTACGACTGGTCCGCCCCGACCGTCACCGACCTTGAGCACCGCGCTGTTGACGCGCTCGCCGACCTCGCCGACCTGCACGCCGACGACCATCCCGAACAGGCCCTGGCTTATCTGGAACAAGCCCTCGCACTCACTCCGACTGTCGAAGATCTCTACCGGCACGTCATGCATATCCACGCCGCCCGCGGACGCCCCGACGCCGTCCGCCGCACCTACCAGCGCCTACGCGACGCCCTCGACACCCACGGCCTCGACGTCGACCCCACCCCCGAAACCCAGGCCCTACTCGCCCACCTCACCCGCACACCACCAAAACCCACACCCACCCAAACCGGCCCGCGACGCATCATCCGACCCGCCACTACCCGCCGGCCCGAACGCCCCAGCAGCTGACATCAAACAGCTTTACTAGCAGCCCTTGATGGAAGCCGGTCATCGCCACTGGTACCGCCGGGGAGAACGCGGCAGCACCGCTAACTGTTACACAATGCCCAGCGTCCAAGGAAAGAGATTCACCGACACCAGTGCAGTCGCTGGACGGTCAGGCAAGGATTTCCCGGCTTCCCTTACCGCGGCCTGGGCCTCCACCCATCCGGGGTACACGCACTGCCCCTGCCGGGGCCAGCGTACGAGGAACCCCGCTCGCCGTGATCCCATCATCGATGCAGGTCACGGAGCCGACACCAGCCCATGCCTACCGCACTCGGGCCCGCGACCTCCACCCCGGCATCCATGACAGTCCACTTACGCGACGAAGAGATTGTTCATCCGTCACCCGCTCATCGAGAAGCGGGCGAAAGCATTGACGGCCCGTTGCTTTCCCGAGAAGAGATCGACACGCTGCGACCCGGGATGGATACACATCGCATAATTAGCCGCTACGCATACGAAGGCGACCAGTAGCGCTACGGAGAGCAATTCCCCGTGGCGGCGGTGTCGTCCGTCTCATCGTCACGGACCGGCGCGCACCAGGTGCGCTACGGTCATCTTGCGCGTGAATGAAGCACGTGCATCGCGGCCCTGCCCTTCGCCGCGGCCCCCGGACGTTCGCCTCACGGAGGTGCACGCAACGGACCTTCTATTTGCTTGCAAGCAAGGCGTACGGAGGCGGTATGAGAATCTCCGAGCTGGGATTCAACAACCTCGACGACTTCTCCGAACAGGTCTGGCGAACCGTGGCACGCCACCCCTACTGCGACGTCGACATGCTCGCCGAATGGCTCGACCGCCCCGAACCCATCGTCGAAGCCGAAATCAACCGCCTCGTCGAAGCCGGCCTGCTCCGCCAGGTCGGCCGCCAGTGGGAACCCCAGGACCCCGTCAAAGTCCTCCAGGCCCGCCACGCCGAACAAGAGGCCGCCCTGAGCGCCGCACGCGCCACGATGGCCGACGAACGAGCCCGGCTCTACCGATCCGACCTCTTCGGCGACTACGTCACCGGCCGGCAACGCACCGGGACCAGCGCCGGCATCCACCTCCTCACCCGCGACGAGATCTTCGGCCAGATGGCCGAACTCACCGCGCAGAGCACCACCAGCCTGCGCTTCCTCCAGAACGGGCCGCCACCCCCCGGCCTCGGCGGCAACGTCCCCGACCTCCTGGCCACCGCCGCCGCCCGCGGCGTACAGATCACCAGCGTGTGGGCGTCACCCGCGCTCACCGCGGCCCAACGCCGCCAACCCACCCGACGCCTGCCCCCCATGGGACACATCCGCATCGCCCCCGCCGTACCCATGCGCACCATGATCTGGGACACCACCGCCGCCCTCATCCCCGTCCGCGACGACGACCTCGACGCAGGCGGCCTCGTCACCGTCGCCCCCACCCTCATCCGCGCCGTCACCGAAATGGTCACCCGGATCGAACAGACCATCCCCACCCAACGCCACCCCGCCGTAGCCGAAGAACCCGCCGCGATCCGCCGCCAACGGGCACTCCTACTCCTGCTCGACCGCGGCCTCGACTACACCCGCGCCGCCCGCGAACTCGGCGTCTCCGACCGCACCATCAAACGCGACGTCGCCGACCTCTGCCACCGCCTCGGCGTCACCACCCCCTTCCAACTCGGCGCCGCCGCAGCCCACGCCGGCTACCTCCCCCACCGCCCCACCACTCCCCGGCGAACAGAACCCCCGGTCACAACAGCAGTGAACTCCGACGCCAGCCAGGGCCCGGCAACGCCCGGCAGCCCGCAAAGCCCCTCGGGATAGACGCCAGCCACGGCCGGCGGTGGATACATAACCCTGGGGTCTGCTACGTAATCCTGAAGTCTGCACGAATGATCATTACGTAGAACCGCTGCCGGGCCGGCCCGTAAGCGCGCCCCATCCCCGCGTCATCGCCCAGGGTCCGCAGGCGCGTACCCGAGCCGTCTCGACGTCCCCGGCGATGATCTCTTTGGCCACGACGACATCCGCGACCAGACGGATCATCCGACCCGCCATCCACCATCCCAAACAACCCCGCTCGTAAAACAGCCGGGCTTTAGCCGCGCCTACTCCTGCCCCCCGGGAAAGCGCCGGGGTTAGAAACCGTCGGGCGACGGCCCGTCCGATCCGCCGCGCAACGTCGCGATCGCCCGCTGGAGCGCTACGACGAGATCCTCAACCTCATCAGCCGTGAGTCCTTCACGGTCGGGATCGTCAACGTCTCCACTTCCAAAAGTGATCACAGGAGGGTACACGGTGGCATGGGTCACATATTGTTCGATCCTCACCGCAAGCTCCAGTATGTCCGCCCGTATCCCATCGATCTCGGGAAGATCAATCAGGGCGATCTCCGCCATGTGATAGTCCCCGAGACCGTCAGGCTCAGGGCGCAGGTGCCCCGCCGGCTCCTGGCACCACGACGGACAGGAACGATAACGATCATCGCCGTTCACAGCACGCATAGTGTCCCGCTCTTCCCCTCGCAGCCGGTCAGGCGGCCTTCTTCAGGCCCATCCGTGTCGCCACATCATCAACATCTCGTGGATCAACCTTCCACCCCTGCCGGGTCCACCGAGCAGAGAGATAGCAGCCCGCGATCCAATCGATGATGGTCGACGGCGATGTTCCCACGCGCCTCGCAGCCATATCCAAACCGATCATCGCCATCCCCGGCACCGCCATATCCTCGACGTTTTTCTCGGTAGGATGATGATGCTGCAGCGAGACCACCGAATCGTCGAGCCGTCACGACGATGATTGTCGTAACGTTCGCGGACATTGTCCCCGCATTGCGCCGGGCCAACCAGTCCGTTACCCAACCCCCACCCAGGCATCGACGAACCAACGACGACAGGCCCCCTGGCACGCGGGACAGGCCACACCGACGACACACCAGCGCACGCCTGACCTGGCATGGGAACCCGACCGAGGCTTACTCCGGCCAAGAACGAAGCGCGCGGGGCGGGCCGCGGTCCGCATCCCAACCCGCCCCGACACCATCACACTGCCTCTCCCCGAAAGGGCGTCGCAGACCACCCACCCTGGACCAGCGCACCACACTCGGCGGCGTCCAATTCCGGGCCGCCGACCCGCCTACCGCGGTGCCGTCACCAAACCGGCACAGATAGCGAGAAGAACGCGGCACGATCGGCGGGGCTTCGACGAGAGCCCTCGGACCCGCCGGGAAACCGGGCCTCCTGGGACTGGCCCCGGCCCGCCCGGATGAGGTGACGGATCAGGCACCCTCACCCAGCGTTCAGGGACCACCCCGGCTCTTCCGGCGAGAGACCGCGTGAAAACCGCCGGCTCACCCACCCGCGGAAGGACCGGTGGCGCCAGTACAACCCCGCAGGTGGTGGGCCCGGACGCGGGTTCGCCGCCACCGACCCTGGTGTCAGCACCCGCAGAGTCGCTGGCGGCAGGTCACCAGACATCGATGGGTGCCACGGTGTAGCCAGACAGCACGCAGGAACGGGCGTACAGGTCGGCGGCCCTCGGGTCCGGGAAGCAGGCGAGGACCCCGATGGGCCGCTCAGTCGCATTCAGCGCCACCACCGCCCAGTCACTGCCCTGCGCCGGCCCGGCCGGGACCACCACGAAGTCCAGGCCGGGCTGCGCGCGGGCCCAGCCCTCAGCCAGCTGCGGGGCAGCGAACCCGACCACCACACGCACCGCCCGATCATGCGCATCAAGGGTGACGACACCCCACCGGATAGCGGGAGTCTCGGATGGCGCGGAGCTCACGGCGGGGTCTCCCAGAGGCGATGGTCGTGCGGCGGCAAAGCAGGCGGGGCGGGAGGACGGCGCAGCCCTCAATCCCAGGTGATCATTATCTGTGCGGAAGGGGTGTCGATCAGCCGGCCCGGCGGTAGGGACTCCCAGGCGATGGTGGAGGGGTAGACCCGGATCGTGGGGTCCGGCCCGCCACGGCGTTGGGCGTCCCAGATCTGGACGTCGTAGGCAAGGATGTCCCCGAGCCGGAAGCGGTCCGGGCCCCAGGCGATGACACTGACGTCGAGGTCCGCGCCGTTCACCGTGTCAGCGGCGGGATAGGTGAGGGAGGCGAGACTGTCGTCGGACCACACCGCCGACACGCCCCCCGGGACCGTCGGCGCGAGCGGGGTCTGCTGGTCGGCGATCTGTTCGGCGTACACCCGGCCGTAGGTCGTTCGCACGGTCGCCAGCCACAGCTCCAGGCTCGCCAGCAGACCGTCGCCAGGTGGCAGCGTCACACCGGTGCTGAGCACGTGACGCGGCCCGAGCAGCGCGTCGCGCAGCGCGTCGGCGTCGACGTCCTGGGCCACGGTGGCCTCCAGCCGGACCCCGGCCGCGAGGATGGCCGTGGCACGCTGCCGGGCGCCCGCGCCGTGCATCCGCGGAAAATCGCAGGGCCGGATCGACTCCGAGACCAGGATCTCCCCGACCCGACAGAACCCGACCGACCGCGACAAGCCCCGGATCTGCAACGGAAGCACGATCCGCCCCCCATCGACAAGCTGGTCGATGTACGCGGGTGGGATGTCCGTCGCCTTGGCGGTCACGAGGATCCGGTCGAAAGGGGCCCGCAACGGGAAACCGAAATGCCCGTTGCTGACCAGCACCGCGACGCCGGTGTACCCCGCCGCGTTCAGGCAGGTGCGAGCCCGGTGGACCGCATCCTGATCGAGGTCGATCATCACCACCGACCCCGCCGACCCAACCAGCTCGGCGAGCAGCCCGGCGGTGTACCCGTCGCAGCCCACCTGCAGGATCCGCTGGCCGGGTCCGACCCGCAGCTGCTCCACCATCACCGCAGCCACCGACGGCCGCAGCGCCGTACGAACCGCGCTCCCATCGAACGCCCGTTTCGTGACCACAGAGCTGTCCTCGTACGCCACCTCGGTCGAGATGTCAGGAAAGAACAGGTGCCGCGGCACCGTACGCAGCGCCGCCTCAACCCTGGCGGACACCGACTCGACGGCCAGGATCCGCTCGACCATCGCCGCGCGCCGCCACGACGCTTCCCCGGCGGGCATCACCGCACCCCCGAGATCAGGTCGTCGTACTCGCCGCGCTGCGCCGCCCGGACAAAGTCCGCGAATGCGCCCGGGGTGGTCCGCACTTCGCGGCCCAGACTCGACCGGATCAGCACCCGGTGGCCGTCCCGCGCGACCTCGACCGCATCGACGACCTTGGAATTGAGCTGAGACGGCCGTCGCCAGTACACGGGAGCGGGCAGAGCGGAAGGGAAGGCAGGCACAGGGTCCTCGAAGCTGGATGGTGGTTGTGGAGCCCGCCAAGCCCGAACCGTGTTCGGTACCGGCCCGGACCCGGCGGGAGAACAGATAAGGGGCCACGAGAAACGTGCGGTCCCTCGGCAGAACGTAGAAGACCGCCCCAGCGCCTCAGCTGGACAAAATGTGGGAGTCCAGAACCACTCAAGATCGTTCGAGTGCGGTCGTGGGATCTCCCCACCCGGGATGGCGACCACCCCTATACGATGGGTAACCAGTCATCGTGTTCAGGTCCGGCCCCACGCGCCTCTCCGCTCGAGGAACCCATGGACAGCCGTGCTATCGGACGCCGCGTCCGCTACTGGCGTACCCGGCGAAACCTGTCCCGCGCCCAGTTCGCGGACCGCTGCGACCGCTCCGTGAGCTGGGTAGACAAGATCGAGGCCGGGGAACGTACCCTCGTGCGTTTACCCATGCTGGAACGGGTAGCCGCCGCCCTGGACATCTCCGTGGCCGCCCTCACCGAGGACGACACCGCCGAACGCGCGACCCAATGCCTCGACGCGGTGGAAGTCCAGGCCCTGCGTACAGCACTGGGTTCCTACGACACCATCCTCGGCAGGCGGACAGGCCAGGATCCGGACCTGACCCGGCTGCGCGCGCAGGTCGACCACGCCTGTTCCGCCTGGCTGTCGTCGCGCTTCGCCGTCATGGGCCGTGTCCTACCCGACCTCATGAGGCAGGCCCAAGCCGCCGTGCACGTCCTCGATGGTGCGCCTCGCCTGGAAGCCACCCGTCACCTGGTCATGACCTACCGGCTGGCCTCCTCCACGCTGCTGAAGTTCGAGACGACCGACGTGGCCTGGCTTGCCGCGGACCGGGCGATCACCCTCGCCACCCAGTCGGAAGACCTCATCTGCCTGGCACGGGCCACCCGCAGCGTCGCTCGTGCCATGGCCCAGGCCGGCCAGCTCCGCACCGCCCTCGACGTCCTGATCACGATGGCGGACCGGATGGAGCCGGATCTGGCGGGCGACCCGGAGCTGGTGTCGCTGTACGGCATGCTGCTCCTGCCCGCCGAGATCGCCGCCGCCAGCGACGGTGACGCCCCCACCGCCACCGCCCTGCACGAGCAGGCCGACGCTGTCGCCCGCACTCTGGGGCCCGGCTACGCCCACCGCACCACCGCGTTCGGCGTGACGAACGTCGCCCTGCACCGTCTGGCCGCCCTCGTCCGCCTCCACGACGGCGCCGCCGCGCTCACCTACGCCCGCAGCATCAACCCCGAAGCCCTCGCCGTCCTGCCCCGGGAACGCAAGGCCAATTTCCTGCTGGACCTGGCCGAGGCCCACCGCCAAACCGGTAACACCCAGGACGCCGGCCGTGTCCTCCTCCAAGCCGATCGTGTCGCCCCCGAAGAGGTGCGATGCCGACCCGTGGCACGCCAGCTCCTCGGCCAGCTCCTGGGACAGCCCGGCGCACCGCCGCTCCCACAGCTTCGTCAACTGGCCGTGCGTGTCGGGCTCCCCGCGTGAACCCACCGAACCGGGTGCTCTACGTCGTCGTCTGCGGGGCCGGGCCCGCCGGGAACGTCGGCCGGCTGGTGGACCTGGCCCACACCCGCGGCTGGCAGGTCCAGCTCATCGCCACCGCCACGGCCCGCGACCATTTCCTCGACATACCGGCGTTGGAAACGCTGACCGGTCGCCCCGTCCGCAGCACCTACCGCCCCCAAGGCGAACCCGCAAAGGTTCCTCACGCCGACGCCGTCATCGTCGCCCCCGCCACCTACAACACCATCAACAAGTGGGCAGCCGGCATCGCCGACACCTACCCCCTCAGCGTCCTCGCCGAACTGACCGGGCTCGGCGTTCCCATCGCTGTCCTGCCGTTCGTCAACCAGGCATTCGCCGCCAACCGTGTCTTCACCCGCAGCGTCGAAAATCTCCGAGCCGCCGGGATCACCGTCCTCCTCGGCCCCGGTGCCTTCGAACCCCATCCCCCACGTGCCGGCGCGGACAAGACAGCTACCTACCCCTGGCACCTGGCACTCGACGCCGTCGCAGAGCAGACAGCACGTCGCCGGTAGACCCGCTGGTGGATCATGTCCCTGGAACAACCCGCATGCTGCCCGGATGCGCGCGTCCAGGCGGCCCCCGGCCGGGATCGGATGGCCGGAGGCGGCGCGTTAGACGTCGGCTATGCGGCCGGTGAGTTCCAGCACTGCGGGCTCGTCGCGGGCTATGCGTGTCAGAGGCACGAGGACGTGCTGACGGAGGCGGTCCGCGACCACAGCGTTGGGGCATGCGCCGAGGACCGCGACTGCGTGTAGCCCTGCCTCTGCTGCGGCAGCCGGGGCTGGACGGTCCCCGGCGAGGTGTCCTCGGGCGACCGCCACGTGGGCGAGACCGATGCCTTGCAGGTCGTTCCCGAACGTCGCAGCCGCCCGGGTGCCATGGGTGATCGCCAGATGGCCCTGGTCGGGGATGTGGGAGTACGTGATCGCCGTGTAGAGATCTTCTTCCGCGTCGTTCCAGGTGAGCGCCGGACCAGCGAGCGCTGCATGCATCCCCGCCCGCATCTCGCCGACCGCCTGGTCTGCCCGCTGCGGGTCACCGTTGGCGGCAGCGGCCTGCGCTTCGTAGGCGGCGAGGCGCGCCCGCTGCGCGGGATGAGATCGCGGCCGGGCGCGGGCGGCGATGTCGGCGGCCTGGGCGTACTGACCGTCGTTGAAGGCCACGCACGATTGGATGCCGGCGACCCGCCCGGTAAGCAGTGGATCATCGACGGCGGCGGCGTGCCTTTCAGCGAGTGCGGCGAATCGAGCGGCCACGGCGAGGTTTCCACCGAACCGGGTCACGGTGGCCAGCCCGGCGGCGAGCTGGCCGGCGAGGAGAACGAGTTGATGGGTGTAGCCGGGATGCACCCGGCGCGCCAGCATCGTCTCCACGGTCTGCCACGCCTCGAACGCATCGGGGAAGAGGTCCGCGGGAGGAAGCGACCACAGGTTCTGCTCAAGGTGAGCCAGCGCGGTACGGCAGTCGGCAAGCGCCATGGTCGCAGGCTGCGCCTGGTCGAGCTGCGCACCCACGTCCCCGGTGGCCGCGAACACCGCCGCGGCGGTGAACCCGCCGCCGAGCTCGAACAACTCGCGTCGATCCGTCGCTCTCACCTCCCCTGCCCTGTCCACTGTCGCTGATCTGGCTGGCGGGAGTCCACCCGCGGGCGGCTGCAGGCCAATCCGGATCGCGGTGTCTTCCATCATGGCGTCTCGCCACAACGCGACCAGCTCGCCTTGCGCGGCCAACGCCCGGTCCAACGCCTCGACCGTCTCCCTGCTGGGAAGCGAGGTTGCTTTACCCCCTCGTTTGCCGAGCACGGCGGCGCGGACGGTGCCCCGGGCGATCTGGTTCCACTCGTCCGGACTCATCGCCCGCGCGAGTTTCGACATGTCGGCCTGCCGTTCGTTCACCAGCGCCTGGGCACGGCCGTAGTACCGGTGACGGGCAGGTCGGGCATCAGTCTGCACGGGCAGCTCCCCTCGGCCCCGCTCTGCGGGTGGGCGGGAACGGTCCCACCCACCCGGGCGGGACCGTTCCCAACCTGTCGCATGTCTGTCACGCAGTGTGTCATGTCCTGTGTGCGGCGGAAACATTCCGGATTTCCCCACGGACCAGCAGAGGAGCGGACGTGACCAGCATGGAAACGTCCGGCGGGTCCGTCGGCCGGATGCCCGCCGCGCGGGCCACCCCTGCCCTGACCCGTCGTCGCCCAAGGACGCGCGACGTTCTGGCGTCGGGTGGGACCTGGTGGCCGGGGCGGGGAGGGAGCCGGTCCTCGCGACCATCCACAACGCTCCCTCCCCGCCTCTCCCAGCGCGGATCCCACACGCGAGCGTGCCGGTCGCAGCCGGCGCTCCGGCGCTCCAAGACCGGGTGTGCGCCCCGTCGACGACAGCGGGCCGGTCCTCGGACGGCTGTGTCGGTGGTCGTGCTCGACGCCGGCAGTGACCCTCTACCGCCGTGCTCGGCTTCCCTTCGCTGGAGGCCGCCGACGCCTACACCATGTTCGATCCGAACATCACCCTGGGCCACGATCCCCGAGCGGATCCCCAGGGCCTGAGACGGGGGCCTTCCAGTCCCGAGAAAGCCCCTGCACCCCGCCCCGGCGCCACAGCTACGCACCCGCCGGCGGGGCGCGCTTTCCCGCAGGGTGGCAACGGGCCGCCCTGGGTCGATCTGAAGGAGCGTGCTCATGAGCACCAGCACCTCGCCCGCCGTCGTAGTGGGCACCGTCGCGCCGGCCGCGCTGACCGTGGCGGCTGTTCAAGCGTTCCAGCGCCGCGTCGCCGCGTTCGCCCGCACCGGCGCGACGAACACCGCCCTGGTCGCCTACCACCGGTAGGCCCCGCAATCCCGGGGCGGGGGCCGCGCATGACCCCCGCCCCGGCCCGCCCCTCAACTACCGCAGGGAGCCCTGGAATGCCACACGCCGCACCTGCCGGGCCTACCGAGCTGACGTTCCTCGGTCACCAGAGCTGGCACATCCGCTCCGGGGACAGTGCTGTGCTCGTCGACCCGATCCTGACCCGCGCGTTCGGCGCGGGCGCCGTCGACTTCCCGATCTGGCCACCACGCACCGTCGACCATGAGGCGATGCCCGCCCCCGACGCGGTCGTCCTGACCCACGAACACCTGGACCACCTGCACTTCGCGTCACTGGACCTGCTCGACCGGTCGGTCCCGATCCACACCGGCACCACCCTGCCCGCCGCGGTCGTCGACGCGCTGAGCGCGCTCGGGTTCACCGTCCACCGCCACGACCACCTCACACCGATCCTCATCGGTGGCCTGGAGATGTACCTGTTCCCGGCGGGGGCGCGCACCCTGTTCTGGGAGTCTCGGGTGGTGCAGCCGGTTGTCCGCGCGGCCGGGTCCGACCGGGATATGTTCATCGGTGTCGACGCCGACGTGTCCGACCTGTACCTGGAACAGGTACACGCCGGGCAGATGCCGGCGCCGTACCTGGCGATCGTCTCCAACAACACCCAGTCCGTGCCCTTCGGTGCCCTCGGCGCGGACGTCAACCTTCTTCCCGGGCTCGATCGGCCCCGCACCCGCACCACCGGCATTCAGGCCCTGCACACCCTGCTGATCGACTATCTGGAACCGCTCGACGGCGTCGGCGAGGTCGCGCTGTGCGGGAACGGGTTCACCGCACCCCGCAGCCCCCACGGCCCGTTCCTCTACGCCGACCATCGCGCGCTCGCCGGGCACGCGAACGCGCTGCAACACCTCTTCCGCGTCCACGGCCCCCGCCCCGGCGACCAGCTCCTTCTCCCTGCCCGGGGGCCCATCGCCACCGACACCGCCGGCTGGGTCAGCCTCGACGCCACCGCCGAACAGGCCGGGCTCGATGCCCTCGACGCCTTCACCACCAACCCGTGGCCGGTCGACCCGGCCCCCGTCGGGCCGATGCTTGACCCCGACGCGTGGATGGTGGCCGAACGGCTGGTCTACGGCGAATTACCACGCCTGGCCCGGCATCTGATCGCGACCCGTACCGGGGCGCTCGCCTGCTCCCTGCACGACTACCTGACCGGCCCGCTCGACGGCCAGCGGCTCGTACTGCGGCTGCTGGCCCCACCCGGCGAGCCCGGACGGATCCTGTCGTTCGCGTGGGACATCACCGGGCCCGCTTTCGTCCCGGTCGGCACAACCAGCCGCGGTGAAGCCATGGCCCGCTACCCGTTCGGTATCGAGCTCTTCTACCAGGATCTCGTGGCACTGTTCACCGGGCACGTGCAGATCTGGGACATCATCGGCGGCTCCTACCAGGGCTGGCACGTCGGCGAACGCCTCGACTCCCCGGTGTACGCCCTGTTCGCCGTCTACGGAGAGCACCAGCGCCCGGACCTGGCCGCACGCTGCTACGCCGAAAGCCTCGCCCGCCTCGACCCCACAACCGCGAGCATCCGATGAGCACCATCACGGCCGGCCCCCTCGCCGGCGCGGCCCGGCCCCGGCCCGACGGATGGCTCACCGAACCGCTCACCGAGGACCAGACCGCCGCCACCGCGCAGGCCAGCGCGATCCTCCAACGGCACTACCCCGAGGTCGCAGCGCCCGTGCGGTGTCTGACCGCGCGCTACCGGTCCGCGGTGTTCACCGTCGGCAACCCGCCGCAGGCCGTCCTCAAGCGGCACGCGGACACGGCGGCGTATCTCGGCGAACGCCTCGCCTACGACCTCCTCGCCGCCGACCAGGTACTCCCGGGCCTGCGGGCAAGCTGCGACAGGTCCCGAACTCTGCTCGTGGACTACCTGCCCGACACCGCGGATCTCACCGACCGCGACACCTTCGACGACCTGATCGCGCTCGTAGCGCGGGTCCACACCGCCTCCGCACGATGGCCGCGCTCCCTGGGGGAACCCATGACGCCCTGGCGGATCGACGCAGCGCTGCTCGCAGATCCGGCATGGGTCGACGACGCACAGGCATGGCGGGACATGCTGCGCCTCGTCAACGCCGCGCACGGACCAGCACACCTGCCCCTGGGCAACCTGGACCTGCACCGCGATCACGTACGCTGCCGGGACGACGGCCGGCTAGCCCTCGTCGACGTCGAGACCCTCCGCCCGGACGTCACCGGCCTGCCCGACGTCGTCACCCTCGCCTACCTCGCCGGCGAGATCGGTCATACGCGGCCGGGACCATGGGTACGGGCCCGCTACCTCCGCCACCTCCACCACACAGGGGTGACCTGGACGGACCGGGACCTACTCACCGCGCTCACCTGCTTCGCGACCGCAACCGGCCTGGAGTCACTGCACGGCCTCGACCGATGAGGCCACGGGGACACCCGCGGACTGGATAACCTCGCCAGATCAACCCCTGGTGGGAGGGCTCTGTCGTGCTCGGACCACCGACCACCGTCATGACCTTCGCGGACGATCCGGAGACCTCCGCGCGCTGGTGGGCCGGGATCCTCGATGTCGAGGTGCACCTCGACATCGACGGGGACGCGGTCTACGCCTGGCTGAACGTGGCCGGCGTCGAACTCGGATTCCACCAAGCCGACGACGAGCGGAACCCGCGCGGTGGATCGCCCGTCGTGTACTGGGCCGTCACCGACCTCGACGCAGTCCGCGGGCAACTCCTCAACGCCGGTTGCCGCCACCACCGCGGACCGCTCACCGTCACCGAGGGCCGGCGCATCTGCCAGATCATCGACCCCTTCGGAACCGTCATCGGCCTCGAAGGACCCTAGATGATCGGCTCATTAGGGTCAGTGCCCACAAGCGGTCAGCGAACACAGGACAGGCTGTCCGGTGTGGTCGTTACGCCAGCTCGCGGCGGTCAGCGCGAGGATTCACCGCATGACGCGGGCGACGACTGGCCCCGCCGAGCGTGCACCCTCGGTGCTATTCGGGATCGAATCGGCCTTGAAGGTCTCATTGACCGACTCGATGATCTGCCGCAATGCCTTGCCCCGGGCCGCTCCGGCTCGCCCTTGCGGGCCACCCGCAGCAACCGGGCGTCCTATGTGAACGACTTGTCCGGTTTCTCGTCGTAGACGACGAGAAACCGGGCGCTCAGGTGGCGGGTAGTCCGAGATCCTTACGGAGGGCATCAGCGGCCAGCCAGCGGTGGGAGACCCTGTTCTTGTCCGCGCTCGGCATCTCCGCGAAGGTCAGCGCGCTGCCAGCCGGCGCGAAAATGGAGTCGTAGCCGAAACCGCCGCTACCACGCGGCTCGGTGGTCAGCACCCCATGAAGGGTGCCGGTGACAACCCGAACGCCGGCAGCGTCGGCGTAGCCGAGCGCGGTCGTCACGACGGCGCTGCGGTCGACCACACCTGCCGCCATAGCGAGGAGACCCTCGGTACCAACGCTGTCGAGGAACCACGCGACGAGGGCACCCGGGAGGCCGTTCCAGGCGTTCAAGGCCAGGCCGGTGTCATCGACGAGCACCGGGCGTCGCAGCTTCGAGTAGGCATCCTCGGCTTTACGCTTCACCACCGTCACGACGTCGAGGGACTGGATCTCGACGAGGCCCTCCGCTATCGCCGTAACCTCCACACCCAGGAGGGCGGCGTACTCGCGAGCTTTGCCCGCGTTCCCGGTGATGAGCGAGACACGGTCAATCATGTATTCCTACCTCCATTAACAGAATCGACGACGACAGCTTTGTGGACTCCACCGAGCTGGCCTCGCTGTTCAGTGAGGTCACCGACCTGCTCAGCGAGCGCGAGGAGCTACTCGGCCGGCTGCACGCCGCGGGCATCACCGTCACCAACGCCCGCATCGCCGCGCACGGGTGACATACGACGGCCCCGGCGCCCGGAACACCGGCCGGGCCGGGGCCGATAACGTGCAAGCACAAGGCGGGGAGTAGGTCCAGGCATCCGACACCCATGGAATATCCCCGCGCGGCGGGGAGAAGAGGAATCATCCCACAGTGCGGGTGTACGCCTCAATGGCGGCCCGGCTCCACCTCAGCGTTCGTCCGACGTACCGGGCCGGGCCCGGTAATTGTCCAAGGCGCGCACGGTGATCGGCCGTCCGCCGGTGCATCACCTCAACCATCTGCGAGCGGGTGATCAGATCGGCCACAGCGTCGTGCGCGGCCGGGCTCGACTACCACGATCGGCGCGTCGTCGTTCACATCGGCCACCTCCGCGACGATCATCGCGGGGATTGAGAGTCGTACCCGTGGGGGCGGGTCGGCGCCCGGTACGACCGTGGTCATGTGTAGCGCGTCAGAGGTGCCGGTGCCGTTCCGCGGCCCGCACCAGCGCCGTATGCACCGCCAGGCATGACTCCCGGCCCAGCGCCCAGGAGTGCTCAGCCACAGCGTCTGTTGACGCCGCCCGCGGACAGCTCCTCGACGCCGGCTGCCCCCGCTGCGGACCGCTCACCGTCACGCAGGGCCGGCGCATCTGCCCGGGGTCAGCGTTCCGTGCGGCAGCCGTGCGGGTTTGTCTACGGCGTGTCCGGGTTGTCGGCGAGGAGGTACTCCGCGATTTCGGCGGCGATCTCCTGGGTAGTCTGGCGCTGCTCGGTGCGCTTGACGTGCCGTTTGTAGCCGAGCCGTCCCTGGTGCGCGGTCTCGGAGCAGCAGCCGTGCCGGCAGCAGGACTGCCCACCGAAGCCGCGGATGTAGAAGGCCTTGCGGCCGAGCATCTTCATGGTTCAAGTCCTCCTGGTGCGGCGTGGCGGACCGGGCCGGGCCGCACGAGGGCCAGCCAGCGCCCGCGACGGTGAACAGGGCGGGCTGGTAGTGGGGCTCGGAGCCAGGGGAGGGAATGTCGCGGTGTGCGTGGACCACCGGCGGGCCCCGGGGGCCCGGGGGGGCCGGGGCGGGGGGGGTGGGGGGGGGGGGGGGGGGGGGGGGGGGGGGGGGGGGGGGGGGGGGGTGACCCCCGGCGCG
>NZ_JALKFY010000471.1:0-437 GCF_023242985.1 Frankia sp. Mgl5
TTTTACCAGATGCTGCGCAAGCTCTCCATCCCCCATATTCCTGGCCAGGGGGTTACATCTTCGCAGGAAGCGCTGCAGGTTGCCGAGAGCATCGGCTATCCGGTTCTGATTCGACCGTCATATGTAATCGGCGGGCAGGGCATGGTGATTGCGCAGGACGCTGCAGAACTGGCACACACAATCGAGGGCTGGCTCGGCAGCAAACAAGCGGCCACGTTTTTCCCACTGCTGGTGGATCAGTACATCCCCGGCAAAGAAGTGGAAGTGGATGCTGTATGCGACGGAGATGACGTGCTGGTTCCGGGGATCTACGAGCATGTGGAGAAAGCTGGCGTTCACTCTGGTGACAGCATGGCTCTTTTCCCCGCTCCTAATCTGACGATAGCGCAAAAAGAGACACTGGTCGCCTACACAAAAAGCATTGCCCGCGAAATGAA
>NZ_JALKFY010000472.1:0-436 GCF_023242985.1 Frankia sp. Mgl5
CGATTGGATGGTCCGGAGATAGCCACCGCCGCCGTAAGCTTGCCATTGTGGTTGATAATTGGAGCGGAGATGGCAGCAGTCCCCAATTCACGCTCCTCTACGCTGGTCGCGTAGCCTTGCAGGCGAATCTGTTTCAACTGCTGAATAAACATCTCCCGGTCAATCGACTCCGGCCATTCCAACTCCTGCAAAATGCTTTTTCGCACCGCCTCATCCTCGAAAGCTACCAGCACCTTGCTTGATGCGCCCACGGAAAGCGGCATACGCGCCCCGATCGGCGCCACCCGGCGAATGGCATAATTGCTCTGCACCGCCTGTATCCGTATTCGTTCGTTGCCGTCTCTCACATACAAGCTGATCGTCTCCCCGACAAGATCACGCAGCCGTTCCATCTCCGGCAAAAGGACAATCGCGGGATCATCGGAGTGAGTCATAT
>NZ_JALKFY010000473.1:0-436 GCF_023242985.1 Frankia sp. Mgl5
CCCCGCGGAAGCGCGGATGAACGAGGAAGATATCTATTGGGGAGCCCAGTTGGCGATGTCGGAGATGATCAAATCGGGGACGACTGCTTTTGCCGATATGTATATGCATATGAATGAGATCGCGCAGGCCGTGCAGGACAACGGGATGCGTGCTTCCTTAACCAGAGGGCTTGTCTTTTTTGAGGATGACGGGGGTAAACGGATGCAGGAAGCGATTGATCTGGTGGATCGCTGGTCCGGGGCGGCTGACGGCAGAATTACCACCATGTTTGGTCCCCATGCGCCATACACCTGCCCGCCGGAACCGCTTTCTGAAGTAATCGAGCTGGCTCGCAAGCGGGCTGTGCCGATCCATATTCACCTGGCAGAGACAAAGGAAGAGATTGTAAAAATCAGGGAAAAGTATGCGCAAACCCCGACCGAATATCTGTATCAT
>NZ_JALKFY010000474.1:0-435 GCF_023242985.1 Frankia sp. Mgl5
CGTCAGGGGTCGACGTGGCTGCGGACCGCGCTCACCGAGGCGGCGCACGCCGCCGCCCAGACGCGGGACACCTACCTGGCCGCGCACTACGCCCAGATCCGGGGCCGCCGTGGGGTCCAGAAAGCCGTGGGGGCGATCCGTCACGACATTCTGATCGCCTACTGGCACATCGTGCACGACGACACCGTCTACCGGGACCTCGGCCCTGAATGGATGCGGCGCCGGCACAGCACGGAAGCCCAACAGAAACGCCTCGTCGCCCAACTAGAGAAACTCGGCCTGAAAGTAACCGTCGAACCCGAACAGCCCGCCGCCTGACCACCCGGGAGGAATAGCCGCAACCAAACAGCCACACTGTGACGCCGGGCCCGACCACCCGGCGCGGTCAGCCACGCCCGCCGCCGACCCAGCCCACACCGGAAATCCTCACCTCAG
>NZ_JALKFY010000475.1:0-433 GCF_023242985.1 Frankia sp. Mgl5
GCGGCACCGATGATCGCCTCGGGGCGTGCGTCGATACCGGCCTCGGTGGAAGTGGGGCCAAGACGGTCGGCGATGTGGGGGATGAGCGGGTCGTGCCACCGGCACTGCTTTTCCAGGTTGCGGGCCCGCAGTTCGGGACTACCATCGATCATTAGTCGCAGGCCGAGGGTGCCTTGTGGATCGCCGGCGTGGTAGTCGAGGAGAACGTCGAAGGCCCGGCGCAGCGCCGTCCAGGCATCCTCATCCGCGGGCCGTTTCGCCAGGGCGTCGACGAGTAGTCGGCCGAGGGTGCTCAGGTGGCCGAGTACGACGTCTTCCTTCGAGGTGAAATAGCGGAAGAAGGTGCTGCGGGACATTCCGGCGGCGGCCGCGGTCTCATCGATCGTCGTCGCCTCGTAACCCTTGCGGGCGAACAGGTCCATCGCGACGGACA
>NZ_JALKFY010000476.1:0-433 GCF_023242985.1 Frankia sp. Mgl5
GGCGGGGGGCCCCCCCCCCCCCCCCCCCCCCGACCAGGGGCGTCCCTCCGCTGGCGACTGACAAATAATTCAACAGGATCCCAGCCATCGGGGCCATCCGGCCGGCTACGAGGCAGTCCCGCTGCGCGCGTCGCTGGCGCGGGCTAGGAGAACGGTGGCGTCGTCGTAGGTGTCGCACGAGTCGAGGAGGGTCAGGAGCTGGCCGGCCGTCGTGGACAGGTCGGTGGTTTCGGCGACGACTCGCAGGAGGTGTTGGGTGCCTTCGCTGACGTCGGCGGTGGGTGATTCGACGATGCCGTCGGTGTAGAGGGCGAGTGTGGAACGGGTCTGACGCCCCTGTGTTGTCAAGTGGCCGCAGTGGCCGCAGTGGCCGCGGTGGCCGGTGGGCTGGTGCGCGGGATGGCGTTGTAGATCTCGCGGGCGACGTATCGTT
>NZ_JALKFY010000477.1:0-431 GCF_023242985.1 Frankia sp. Mgl5
CGTGGTATCTTTCAGGTGATGGAAGGCAGGCGGGTGTTTGAACACCTCAGTGTCGAAGAAAATCTCATCGCCGGAGCGCACACACGTCGGGAGCGCAACTCCTTGAAAGAGGAGATGGAGCGCGTCTACCATTACTTTCCCAAGCTGAAGATGTTGCGGACACGGACGGCGGGCTATCTAAGCGGTGGTGAGCAGCAGATGCTGGCGATCGGTCGGGCTTTGATGGCCCGGCCCCGCCTGATGCTGCTCGATGAACCGTCTCTGGGGCTTGCCCCGCTCCTCGTCAAGGAGATCTTTGGCATCATCAAGCAGATCAACAGGGAGCAGGGGACGACGATTCTGGTGGTGGAGCAAAACGCCAACGTGGCTCTCTCCATCGCCGATTACGGCTACATCATGGAAAACGGCCGGATCGTGCTGGAAGGGGACGT
>NZ_JALKFY010000478.1:0-430 GCF_023242985.1 Frankia sp. Mgl5
TTCCTTCTGGCTTGGGCCGGGCACCGTTGCATTGGGAGTTCCACTCGCTAAGCAAATGAAACAGTTGGCCGAGATCTGGCGCGGGGTTTTGCTTGGTACAGCAGCAGGCTGCTTGATATCGCCGCTCTCCAGTTGGCTGATCATGTGGCTAATGGGAGCCGATGACCTGATGAACCGGAGCATGTTGAGCAAATCGGTAACCACTCCTATCTCAGTTGAGCTTACGACAATGGTTGGCGGTATTCCTGCCCTGGCCGGGACGTTCACCGCCGTCACTGGAATGATCGGCATTGCCATGGCCCGAACAGTGTTAAAGTGGGCCAAGGTTACGGATGATTGGGCAATCGGAATCGCCGTTGGCACCAGCTCCCATGCGATCGGAACAGCGGGACTGCATCAGGTGTCACCGGTGCAAACAGCTGCCTCCAGC
>NZ_JALKFY010000479.1:0-428 GCF_023242985.1 Frankia sp. Mgl5
TACTCAAAGGACCCAATGTGTTCAAGGCGATGACTCCGTACGGATCGTTTGTCTGTAAACGGACGTCAGCGCCGCCCAGCCGGTTGCTGTTTATCGGGGGGGTGCTGAATAATCTGCAGCAGCGCGATTGGGACGGGGCTGTCCCCATCACCTACACAAAAAATGCCGAGCCCTGCGCCGTACGCGGAGATTCCATCTTTTATTTGACCCAATGGCAACAGGCAACACCGACACCGACAGATTGGTACAGCCCGATGATTACCAGGCTGGCTGAACTTCATCATCTGACCCAAAACTATCGGCTGGAGGATCCCCGCCAGGTGGAAAGGCTGATCGACTCTCTCTTGGGGCGGTGGGAGTATTGGACAGAGCGGCTTAAAGAAGGCGTAAAAGTTGCGCAAGCACGCGCCTATCCCTCACCGTTTGAT
>NZ_JALKFY010000480.1:0-427 GCF_023242985.1 Frankia sp. Mgl5
GGAGATTTGCGCAGCGAGATTGCCGACGCGATGACGCGCATGTATGAATACGAGCATTCCCTGGCGGGCAGGTTGTATCGCGGCTTGCAGGAAATCCCCGGCGTAACCGTATATGGCACCCCTGTTAATGATAAGCTGAGAACGCCCACGATTTCCTTTACAATGAAGGGGCACACTCCGGCGCAGGTGGCAGAGCGTCTGGGTGAATCGGGTATATATGTATGGGACGGAAATTTTTATGCGATTACCATCGTAAAAGAACTGGGATTGGCCGATACGGGAGGAATGGTGCGGATCGGCCTGGCTCCCTACAACACGGAAGATGAAATCGACCGATTGCTTTCGGTATTGGCGGAATTGGCCAAGATCAATGCGCCTGCCTGAGTCGTCTGTCCGGTTCAGTCGAGTCTTAGCTCCACAGATGTCC